>DATMXC010000127.1:0-17588 GCA_035561915.1 Gammaproteobacteria bacterium | reverse complement strand
ATCGCGCGTGGTGAGGCTGACTTCAAAACTGCCCTGATGGGCGTCAAAGGGAAAATCGCTCAACCGTCCGTAGAACAAGGCGCTGCCGCCGGTAATGCGGCCGCTGGGGAAGGACTGCTCCAGCCAATGCAAACCCTTTGGTCCCATGACCTTTACCGGGAGATAACGCGACAGTTGCCCGACATCAAAATTTTCCAGCGCCACGCGCGCGTCTAAAAAGGGCGACGATCCATCCTCCGGAAACTCCATGAGCATATTCAGTCTGGCATCAAGATCGGCATTGTTGAGACGCAGGTTCTCTGTGCCGATCCGCCATGCGCCGTCTGCATGTTGCCAGCTTACTTGGCCCGACAGGATGTTGAGTCCTATGGGGGCTTGTAATATTTTGTCTGCCTTGAATGAGATGTTGTGTGTGTTGAGGTCGAGAACGCCGGAGTGCTGATCGCCCTGCAGCATTACATCCAACCCTGAAATTTCCGGAATGTTATTCCATGCCTGAGTGGCGAGATCCACGACTTGGGTTTGCACCGAAAACGGCGCATCCTCGAATCGAGCGCCGTCCGTGACTATCGGCAAGCGCACTCGGAGATCACGCAACTCACCTTGCGGTTGCAGGGACTTCAAGGCCTCCTGCAACGTAGGCGGGAGCACCCCACCCGCTAATACTAGTGCGTTGACCTCCTCCAGCCGCAAGGTGTCGGCGCGGATATCAAGTTCGGTGGTTACACCGGCCTGCATTGTTGCATGCACGGTCAAACGGCTGGCCGGCGACGGAGTATTGCCACGCCTGATGACCAGACGGTCTATGCCCAACGCCCAGCCCGTGGCCTCACGTTGCCAGCTAAACAGCCCACTGGCGCGAGTGAGTTTGACGGGTGCGGCAGCCCAAGACACGCCGTCAAAACCGAATTCTCCCTCCAACCGTCCGAGGCGTCCTCGCGCCCATTCTCCCCAGACCTGGAAGCCGCCCGTCCCTTCGCTGAATCTGATCGCGGTCGAACTCACCGACTCCGACCACTGCGCCAGATCCATGGCCTGTCCGCGTAGATAAAATTTACCGTCCCACTCGGCGGGCTGCATTACCGCTCCGCTGAAATCCAAGACAACGTCGAGATGTTGATCCGGCTTTTTCGAAAGCGCCATCCCATTTTCACCAGCCAGCGTCAGGTTGCCGCTCAACTGGTGGCGCGCGCCTTGACTGCTCAGGGTAAGGTTGACGCCGGTGAAGTGCAGGCGCTTGCCTTGGGTTCGCTGATCGGTCCAGTAGAGCTCGCTGTCGTCCACGCGCAGATGTCCTTGTTGCACGAACCAACCGAGCACGTCCCCTGATCCTGTTGCCTCGTCATTCATGCCTTCGAGCAAGAGACTGCCGTCGCTACGCCTCACCAGCGAGAGCATCACCTTGGAGACGCGTAATCCGCCCGGCTTGACGCGGAAGTGACGCAGGTAATAGGGGAGATCCACCTCGACCACCATTTCACCTAAGCGGTACACGGTACGATCACCCGTGTCGTTCACCAGGCGCACATCGCTGAGCCGCATACGCGGATTCAGCCCCTGCCACTCTACATCCACCGCGCCGATCTTGACGGGCTGGCCCAGGGTCTCGCTGACCCGTTGCTCGATATCCGCGCGGTAATGGCCTGCAAACGGCAGCAACAGACGCACCACGCCGATCGCTACGGCGGCCAGGATGATCGTCGCAATCACCGTGGAGATGAGGCTGATTCGAAGATATTTAAGAAAACGCCGCATGATTTATTGTGATGCCCTTGCTGTGAATAAGACCCTGCAGAGGCTTTGAAGTTTTACCTCGCCGAGAAAGCCGAGCAGGATTTTAGTTCAGTACGACGTCATACTGCTCTTGGGTATACAACGACTCCACCTGAAACCTGATCGGCCGTTTGATAAATTCCTCAAGCTCCGCCACGCTGGCGGATTCTTCATCGAGCATCAAGTCCACCACCTCTTGCGAGGCCAGTACCAGAAGTTTCTGACTTTCGTATTGGCGCGCCTCGCGCAGGATCTCGCGGAAGATTTCGTAACACACCGTCTCCGCGGTCTTCAACGAGCCGCGCCCCTTGCACACCGGGCACGGCTCGCACAGGATGTGGCCCAGACTTTCGCGGGTGCGCTTGCGTGTCATTTCCACCAGGCCCAGCGCCGACACGCCGCTGATGTGGGTGCGGGCGTGGTCGCGTTCCAGATATTTCTCCAGCGAACGCAGCACCTGACGTTTATGTTCGGCGTCTTCCATGTCTATGAGATCCAGGATGATGATGCCGCCGAGATTGCGCAGCCGCAGTTGCCGGGCGATAGCGTATGTCGCCTCGAGGTTGGTTTTGAAAATGGTCTCTTCAAGATTGCGATGGCCGACAAAGGCGCCGGTGTTGACATCAATCGTGGTCATCGCCTCGGTCTGATCTATAATCAGATAGCCGCCCGATTTGAGCGGCACCCGGCGTTCCAGGGCTTTTTGTATTTCATCTTCGACGCCATAGAGATCGAAGATCGGCCGCTCACCGGGATAGTGTTCGATGCAAGACACCATCTCCGGCATGAACTTTTCGGCGAAGGCGATCACCTTTTGGCAGGTCTCGCGTGAATCTATACGCAGCTTTTCGATCTCGGCGCGCACCAGGTCGCGCAGGGTGCGCAGCACCAGAGGGAGGTCCTCGTGAATCAGCGCCTCCGGCGGTTCGCTGCGTGCGCGTTCCTCGACCGACTGCCACAGCTTGTGCAGAAAATCCATGTCGGCGCGCAGGTCCTCCTCCCTGATGCCCTCGGCCGCGGTGCGCAGGATGTAACCGCCGCCGCCCTCCTGCGGCACAAAAGCGTTCACGATATCCTTAAGGCGCTGCCGCTCCGCCACGTCCTCCAGCCGGTGGGAGACGCCGATGTGCTGGGTGTAGGGTACGAACACCACGTAGCGCGAGGGGATGGCAATCTGCATGGTGAGCCGCGCGCCTTTCGTACCCAGCGGGTCCTTGACGACCTGCACCAGAATCTCCTGGCCTTCGGTCAGCAGCTCACTGATGCCTTCAGGCGGGATGCGGATTTTACCCTCCTCGCCGCCCTTCGCGGCCAGCAGGATGTCGGAGGCGTGCAGAAATGCGGCGCGATCCAAGCCGATCTCCACGAACGCCGCCTGCATCCCGGGTAGCACACGGGCCACCCGGCCTTTGTAAATATTACCCACCAGTCCACGCTTGTGGACGCGCTCGATAAATACGTCCTGCAATACGCCGTTCTCGACCACGGCCACGCGGGTCTCATGCGGGGTGACGTTAATCAATATTTCCATGCCCACTTACAGCACCTCGATACCACAATTGCGCAACAGCTCCGCCGTCTCAAACAACGGCAGGCCCACGACGCCGGAATAACTGCCTTCCATCCGTTCAATAAAGACCGCCGCGCGGCCTTGAATAGCATAGGCGCCAGCCTTGTCATCCGCCTCACCGCTAGCGGCGTAGGCCGCCCGTTGCGCGGGCGTGGTGGCCGCGAAGGTGACTGTGCTGAGACTGATGCGCACCGCCTCCTGTTCATTGACCAGCGCCACTGCCGTCAACACTTGATGACGGCGCCCGGAGAGACGCTCCAACATGCTGAGCGAATCCCGACGATCCCTGGGCTTACCCAGGATTTGGCTGTCCAGCACCACCGCCGTATCGGCCGCCAGCACAGGCAACGCCTTGTCCGTGACAATCCGCCGCGCCGCGCGCGCCTTGAGCAAGGCCAGCCGTTGCACATACTCCTCTGGCGATTCCCGCCCGTCCCAGGTCTCGTCCACGGAAATCTCTACTACATGATAGCGGACACCGATCTGTTCCAACAATGCTTGCCGGCGCGGCGAAGACGAGGCGAGGTAGATGTGGGACGTCATGGGCACCTCGTGCTCAGCGATGGTAGGGGTGACCCTTAAGCAAGCTCCAGGCCCGGTACACCTGTTCGGCGACTACAATACGCACCAGCGGATGGGGCAGGGTGAGCTTTGAAAGTGACCATAGACGATCCGCGCGCTTGAGACAACTTTCGGCCAAGCCATCCGGGCCGCCGGTGAGCAAGGCCACGTCGTGACCGTCTTGCAGCCAATCTTTAAGCTGTTGGGCGAGCTGCGGTGTGTCCCATTGGTTACCGCGCATATCGAGGGCGATCACATGGGCCTCTTTGGGTAGAGCGGCGAGCATGCGCTCGCCTTCCTCCCGGATTGCCCGCGCCAGGTTGGCACCCTTGCCGCGCTTGCCTGCGGGAATCTCTAGAAGTTGCAGGTGGCACTCGCGCGGCAGCCGCTTGGCATACTCGTCATAGCCCGATTTCACCCAATCGGGCATACGCTCGCCGACCGCGATGAGGTGAATGCGCAGCGTCAGGTTCCCGTGCTGCGAGCCCGCTTGACGGCAGGCGCCCGGCGCTTGCCTGTGGTTTTTGCAGACGCGGTTTTTTTGACGTACAGGGACGTACTAATGTCGCGGGAGGCAGGAAGCCGGGAGCGACTGGGTTTAGTAACGCCGCTTTTGGCGGCGGACTTCGCGCCCTTTTTCGGCTTCCCTACTTTCACGGGACCAGTGACCTCCTCCATTGCAGCATCGCCCCAGAGTTTTTCCAGATTATAAAAATCGCGCGTCTGAGGAAGCATGATATGCACCACCGCATCACCGAGATCCACCAGCGCCCACTCGCCGACCTGCTCCCCTTCCACACCGAGCGGCGGCAGACCTTTCTTCTTTGCTTTTTCAACGACGTGATAGGCGATGGCCCTAACCTGACGATCCGAGGTTCCACTCGCGACGATCATGAGATCGGTTACATTGCTTAGGCCACGCACGTCGAGTACTTTAATATCCTGCGCCTTGAGGTCTTCCAAGGCGTCTATCACCAATTTCTTCAAGCGATCGAGTCGCATCGGTTCTCCTTGTGGACGGTTGAATATAAATTTTCAGTCTTGATGATTTTCAGCACGGACTCCGGCAACAGAAAACTCGCACTGTTCCTCTCCGCAATCAGCCGGCGGATCTGCGAAGAGGAGATGTCCAGTTGGGTGATGGGGCAGAGAAAAATACAACCGGCGCTGGATGTTGTGAGCCGTTCAGTATCATCCACCCGCCGCTCCGTGAGTAACTGCCTGATCTCATCCGCCGGTTCGCCCGCCCAACCGGGGCGATGCGCGGCAATGATGTGGGCAAGCCCCGGAAGCTCCTGCCAACGATGCCAGGTGTTGAGTTTCAAAAACGCATCCATGCCCACAATGAGGCAGAGCGGCATGGCGCCAAGTTCGGCGCGTAGCGACAGCAGCGTATCCACCGTATAGGAAGCACCGCTGCGCCTTAGTTCGCGGTCATCTACGCGTAGACCAGGCACACCCTTGATTGCGGCCTGGACCATGCTCAACCGCTGTCCGGCTCTCGCAATGGGCGGGCTTCGGTGCGGCGGTTGACCGGTGGGGATTAAGCGTAATTCGCTAAGCCCCAGGGCCTGATACACTTCCACGGCGAGGCGCAGGTGGCCGAAATGAATGGGATCAAAGCTGCCGCCTAAGATGCCGATCATAAAGGCAGGGAAAAGGGAACCTTTGCTCCTACCTTTCGCCTTTTCCCTTTTCCCTTTCCCCTAAGTTCTAACATGCCCTTCGCCAAGCACGATGAACTTCTGAGTGGTTAGACCTTCGAGCCCCACCGGGCCGCGCGCGTGCAGTTTATCGGTACTGATACCGATCTCCGCGCCCAGGCCGTATTCGAAACCGTCGGCGAGCCGGGTGGAGGCGTTCACCATCACCGAGCTGGAATCCACTTCACGCAGAAAGCGTTGCGCGTGAGAAAAATCCTCGGTGACAATGGCGTCGGTGTGTTGCGATCCGTGCTGCTCGATATGTTCGATGGCCTCGTCAATATTGTTCACCACACGCACCGCGAGTATCGGCGCAAGATATTCGGTGTTCCAATCTTCTTCGGTCGCGGCCTTGGCGTTAGGCGCCAACGCGCGCGTCGCCTCGTCGCCGCGCAGTTCCACGCCGGCCTCTTGATACATCTTGGCGAGTTGCGGCAGCACGCGCGGGGCGATGTCCTTGGCGATTAATAGGGTTTCCATGGTGTTGCAGGTGCCGTAGCGCTGGGTCTTGGCGTTGTAGGCGACCTTGACGGCCTTCTCGACATCGGCCTTGTCATCTATGTACACATGGCAGACGCCATCCAGGTGTTTCAGCACCGGCACCGTGGCCTCCTTGCTGACGCGCTCGATCAGGCTCTTGCCGCCGCGCGGCACGATCACGTCCACGTACTGCTTCATGCGAATCAACTCGCCGACTGCGGCACGGTCGCTGGTCTCGATGACCTGTACGGCGTCTTCCGGCAAGCCGGCGCGTTTGAGCCCCGCGTGTATACAAGCGGCGATGGCTTGATTGGAATGCAGCGCCTCGGAGCCGCCGCGCAGTATGGCGGCGTTGCCCGCCTTGAGGCATAGCCCCGCGGCGTCGGCCGTGACATTGGGGCGCGACTCGTAAATGATGCCGATCACGCCGAGCGGCACGCGCATCTTGCCGACCTGAAAACCGGCCGGGCGGTATTTGAGATCGGTGATTTCACCGACCGGATCGGGCAAGGCCGCGATCTGGCGCAGTCCCTCGGCCATGCTCTTTACACGCCCCTCGTTCAACTCCAGGCGATCCAGCATGGCGGCGTCGAGTCCGGCCTGGCGGGCGGCGTCCATGTCCTTTTTGTTGGCTGCAAGCAGTGCTGCCTTATCCCGCTCGACGGCCTCGGCCGCCGCGAGCAGGGCGGTATTTTTCGGCTCTGTGCCGGCCTTGCTCAAGGTGCGCGCCGCGCGCCGCGCACGTTGCCCAACGTCCTGCATGTACTTTTTGATATCCATCAGTACGACTCTACCTGTAAAATACGTGGCGCACCAGCCATCGCCAGGCTCAACGCCGACAGCTCGTCCCACGCATCGCCCGAGGCAAAGCCCTTGATGACACGGTCGGCGCGGGCGGCGCGCTGCAGCAACCCGTGCCAAACGCGCGTCTTGTGACGCTGCAAGGCCCGCTGCACAATGGGTTTGCGCTTTTCCCAGATTTTATACTTGGCGTAGATCTGCTCAACGCGCGCGCCATGCTCGCTCTCGTATGCCATACCCGCCAGGCTGCGCAGCTCGCGCGCCAGCGCCCACAACACCAGCACCGGCTCAACTCCCTCATCGCGCAGGCCGTTCACGATACGCGAGGCGCGTGCCACATCGCCGTTCGCCGCGGCGTCCACCAGATCATAAATATCAAAGCGTGCGCTATCGGCCACCGCAGCCGCAGCCTGCTCCATGTCCAGTTTACTTGCGCCATAGAGCAGGTACAGCTTCTCGATATCCTGCGTGGCGGCAAGCAGGTTGCCCTCTGCGCGCTCGGCCAGCAGGCCGCACACCTCGGTACTCGCCTGTATGCCGCGCGCGGTGAGACGCCGGCTGATCCAACCGGGCAGGGCCTTTGTCTCCACCGGCCAAATCTGGATCACCACGCCCGCCTGCTCCAGGGCGCCGAACCACCTACCCTTTTGTGTCTGCGCATCGAGTTTAGAGGTGATGACCAATAGCAGCGTGTCGGCGGCAGCTTGGCTCGCATACTCCACCAGTGCGCCGCTGCCCGCGTCGCCGGGCTTACCGGTAGGAAGCCGCAGTTCGATCAGACGCCGCTTGGCGAACAGCGACAGGCTATGCGCGGCCTGCCATAGCGCGTTCCAGTCAAAGTCCTTGCCCGCCGTCAGCACCTCACGTTCCGTGTAACCCTGGGCGTGTGCCGCCGCGCGGATAGCCGCGCACGACTCATCCACCTGGAGGAGCTCGTCGCCGGACACCAGATAGACCGGTGCCAGCGTGCGCTGCAAGTGGCCTGTGAGCTGTTCGGGTTTCATTCTCATAAAGAAGTGTGAAGGGTGGGCACGCCGTCTGTGCCCACATGCCAACTGCATGCGATTCCGTGTGGGCACAAACGGCGTGCCCACCCTACCAAGTTTGCGTGAGCCATTACTTACTCAGCATCTGCAAACGCCGCAGGATTTGCTGGGCTGCGTCGCGCACCATATCCTGACGCAGCACGGCCTCTTCCGCATCCTTGCCCAGCAACTGCGTTTCATCGAAGCGGTAATCACGCACCAGACTGATATCCGTCTTCGGAAGCAATTCTTTCCCGGCTTGATCGCGCACCTCAAAGTTGACGGTGTAATACAACTCAAACTCGCGCGCCTTGCCGGTGGCGCCCACCGACAGCAAGCGCCGTTCGAAACCGTCCGTGAGGATGGTCAATAACAGCTCGGCCTGCTGCCGATCCTGGACGATATGACTCCCGCTGCGGCGCAACTCGTCCGTTAAACCAGTCTGGAGGTTGCCGCCTTGCACATAGGTCATGGGTAACACGCGCGGTGCAATCCCCATCTCCTCCTGGCCGCGCAGATGAAAGCCGCAGCCTGCCAGAGAGGCGGCCAATGCGAATACCACGATGCGTACACAGATTTTCATTTAAGGTTTCAGCCCACCACAATATTAACCAGCTTGCCCGGCACAATCACAACTTTTTTAATCTCTTTGCCTTCGGTGTAGCGTTTGACGTTGCCGTCTGCAAGCGCCGCCGCTTGTACGTCGGCTTGATTGGCGCCGCTCGCCGCCGTGATGTGCCCCCGCAATTTGCCATTGACTTGCACCACCAGCTCGACCTCGTCTTGCACCAAGGCGGACTCGTCTACCTCCGGCCATGCTGCCTGAGTGATGTCGCCGGCAAAGCCCAATTCATGCCACAGGGCATGACTGATATGCGGGGTGATGGGCGCGAGCAGTCTCAGCAGTATACTCACCCCTTCATGCAACAGTTCATCGTAAGCACGGGCTCCGGTCTCGGTGGGAATCCTCTCCAGTGTATTCAGTAATTTCATTGCGGCCGAGACCACCGTATTGAATTGATGTTTGCGGAAGTCATAATTGGCCTGTTTGAGAATCTGGTGAATGTCTCTGCGCAGGGCGAGAGCCTCCGGACCTGCCGACGACCCGTTCACACCGGCCTGTTTCTCAAACCGGTCACCCTGCTCATAGGCAAACACCCATAGCCGCTTCAAAAAGCGATAGGCGCCTTCTACGCCGGCGTCGGACCACTCCAGCGACTGTTCCGGCGGTGCGGCAAACATGACAAACAAGCGCGCCGTGTCGGCGCCGTATTTGGCGATCAGTTCCTGCGGGTCCACGCCGTTGTTTTTCGACTTCGACATGGTTTCGATGCCGCCCACCTTCACCGCTTGGCCATCACTCTTGAGCGTCGCAGTGACGGTGCGGCCTTTGGCGTCGCGTTCAAAGGCTACATCATGCGGGAAAAAATAATCCTTCTTGCCGTTAGCATGTGTCCGGTAAAAGGTCTCGGCCAGCACCATGCCTTGCGTAAGCAGCTTGGTGAACGGTTCGTCGCCGGTAACCAATCCCTCATCGCGTATGAGTTTATGAAAGAAGCGCGCATAGAGCAGATGTAAAATCGCGTGCTCAATACCGCCGATGTATTGATCCACCGGCAGCCAGTAACGCGCACGCTCATCCACCATCCCGCTCACGCCATCATGAGAACAGAAGCGCGCGTAATACCAGGACGATTCGACGAAGGTATCCATCGTATCGGTTTCGCGCCGAGCGGGTTTGCCACACTGCGGACACTGCGTCTCGTAAAACGCAGGCAGCTTGGCAAGTGGATTACCGCTGCCGTCCGGCACGATGTCTTCCGGCAACGCTACGGGCAGATCTTTGTCCTGCACCGGCACGTCACCGCACGCCGCGCAATGAATGATCGGGATCGGGCAACCCCAATAACGCTGGCGCGAAATACCCCAGTCGCGCAGGCGGAACTGTATCTTCGGCCCGCCGAGCTTCTTGGTCTGCAACACCACAGCCATTTTGTCGAAGGCTTGTTCGAAATCAAGACCGTCAAATTCGCCGGAATTAAACAACATGCCGTATTCAGTATAAGCAGACTGAAACTGTTGCGGCAGCGCAGCATCCGGCAGTTGTATCACCGCCTTAACAGGCAAGCCATACTTCGTAGCAAACTCAAAATCGCGCTCATCGTGCGCCGGCACCGCCATCACTGCGCCCTCGCCGTAGCCCATCAGCACGTAGTTTGCCACCCACACCGGCAGTTTTTTTCCAGTGAACGGATGCGTAACGAACTCGCCAGTCGCCATACCCTTCTTTTCTTGCGTGGCAATCTCGGCCTCGGTCACGCCGCCTTTCTTGCATTCCTCAATAAAGGAGCGCAGTTTGGGATTGTTCGCCGCCGCTTTAGCGGCCAGCGGATGTTCGGTGGCAACTGCAACATAGGTCACGCCCATCAGCGTGTCGGGCCGCGTGGTGAACACTTTGAGCACATCACTACCGTCGGCATACGGAAAGTGCACCTCCATTCCGCGACTCTTGCCAATCCAGTTGCGCTGCATGGCCTTCACCTGCTCTGGCCAGCCAGGAAGCCGATCCAATCCCGCCAGCAGTTCCTCGGCGTAGGCGGTGATGCGGAAATAGTACATCGGGATCTCGCGCCTTTCGATTGGCGCGCCGCTGCGCCAGCCGCGCCCGTCTATCACCTGCTCATTGGCGAGCACGGTCTGATCTACCGGGTCCCAGTTCACCACGCCACTTTTCTTGTAAATCAGCCCCTTCTGGAACAGGCGCGTAAACAACCACTGTTCCCAGCGGTAATAGTTCGGATCGCAGGTGGCCAGCTCGCGCTCCCAGTCATATCCGAAGCCGAGGCTCTTCAACTGGTTGCGCATGTAGGCGATGTTGTCGTAGGTCCACTTGGCGGGTGGGACTTTGTTCTGCATCGCAGCGTTCTCGGCGGGAAGACCAAACGCATCCCAACCCATCGGCTGCATAACGTTCTTACCCTGCATACGCTGATAACGCGCAATCACATCGCCAATGGTGTAGTTACGCACGTGCCCCATGTGCAGCCGCCCGCTAGGGTAGGGGAACATCGAGAGACAGTAATATTTTTCACGCGGGTCGTGGTCGTGGGCCTTAAATACCTTGTTTTGCTCCCAGTATTGTTGGGCCGCCTGTTCAATCTCCGCGGGGGTATAGCGCTCTTGCATCCGAAACCTGATGAAATCCAAAACTGGAATTATATACCAGCGCCGCGTGTAATGCCGCCTTGCAGGCGCTGGCCAATGGGTTCACACTAAACGTCACCGGGATGACTTAAATGAGGGTGTCACGATGAGCCAAGCACAGCCGCCTCACGGTGTCAACGAAAGACTGGTTCAGGCCTATAACCACATGCTGGAGCGGATTAAGACCGCCACCCAGCAGGCTGGGCACGAGACCCTATCCACCCTGCAACAGCACATCGAAAACGCAAAACATAAGGCCGTGGAATTGGGCGAACTGACGCGCGAAGAGGCCGACAAGATTGCCACCTATCTGAAACGTGATCTGCATGATGCCGCCCAGCATTTGAAGGAAACGGGCAAAGAGTTCGGCGACTGGCTGCGTTTTGATCTGGAGTTGATCGAGGAGAGGGTGGCCGAGATGTTCTCTCTGCTGGTAGACCGCACCCGCGTAGAACTCGACCGGCTCGCGCTTTATGCCAAACAGCCGGGCACCCAAAAGACAGAGCAGTGGCATACCGGCGAAGTAACCGGGATCGGTACGCTGCGCTGCACCACTTGTGGCCAATTGATGCACTTCCATGCCACCGGCCACATCCCGCCTTGCCCGAAGTGCCACGGCACTGAGTTTCGCCGCGCCCGCGCGACAGATTAGCTCATGACCACCCTCGCGCTTCGGTTGTAGAAGGGCACACCCACCGCGATTAAGACCAGACCCAGCAACACAGGTAAGTTACCCCACCGCACATAGGGCGTTACACCCTGCATTGGCTGCATCGTACCGCTCAGCACATAGGTCTTAAACTGCGGTGAGGCGGCGGTGATCTTGCCTTGGTGATCCACGATCGCCGAGATGCCGTTGGTGGTGGCGCGTAGCAGCGGGCGGCCGGTTTCCAGCGCGCGCATGCGGGACATTTGCAGGTGCTGCGGTGGGGCGAAGGAGTCGCCATACCAGGCGTTGTTGGTGAGGTTTACCAGCACACTCGCCTCGGGCAGTTGGCGGATGACTTCCTCGCCAAACGCATCTTCATAGCAGATGGTGCTGGCGATCTTATGACCGGCGGCCTGCAACAAGGGCTGATTAGGCGGGCCCGGGCTGTAGCCCGACATGGGCAAATCGAAAAATTTAATAAGCCCGCGCAGCCAGTCGGCGTAGGGGACGTAATCGCCGAATGGCACCAGATGTTGTTTGAAATAAAAGCCTTCGCCGTGCCCCAGGCTCATCATACTGTTGTAGTAACGGCCGGTGTCCGGGTCCTCGACTGAAATCCCAAGAATCAGATCGGTGTTGTGACGGCGCGCGGTGGCAGCCAATTGCGCGAGATAGTTGTCGGCGACCTCATGATAAAACATCGTGATAGCCGCTTCCGGCCAGACAATGAGATCGTCGCCCCAGCGTTGCGCGGTAAGCTGCGCGTAAAGATCGAGCGTGCGCCGGCGCTGCTCCGGTTGCCATTTTATCTCTTGCGGGATATTGCCCTGGATGAGACTCACGCGCAGCGGTTTATCGTGCGGCTGGGTCCACGCGATGGGTGTGAGCAACGCGGAACCGCTCCACAGCAAAACAAGTACTGCCAGCGCGCGCCACCGGCGAGGATTCGATGCGGTAATCGTGTAGAGCAGCAGGCCCGCACTCAGCGCCACGGCCCAGGATACGCCGTACACACCCAGGATAGGCGCGAGACCCGCAAGCGGGGCGCTGATCTGGCTATAGCCCAGATTCAACCACGGGAAGCCGCTCAGCACCCAGCCGCGCAGCCATTCAAACAACACCCAGGCAGCGGGAAAGATCAGCAACAGTTTTACAGCGAGTGTGCGCTGTGCGTAGAACCGCGCCACTGTGTAACCCAACAGCGCGGGAAACAGACTCAGCAGGGCGACGAACAGGCCGGTGAGAAATCCCGAGAGGAGAATGCTGGCCTCGCCAAAGACATGGATGGCCACGTACACCCACGACACGCCGACGCCGAACATCCCCAACCCGAACAGCCAGCCGCGCCGGAAACCGAGCTTAGGAGTCGCTCCCGGCGTCCTGCCTCCCGCGACATTAGTACATCCCTGTACGTCAGAAGTGTCCAGCCAGGTCAGATACAGCAGCCCCGGAGCAATAACGGCAAGCGGAAAGAGGTGAAACGGCGCAAAGGCGAGTGGCAGCAGAGCGCCGGCGAACAGGGCCAGCAGGTCGCCTCTCCAACCCGCCGTCAGGGTGCCGAGCAGGCGCATGGAGCTAATTCCATTTTACAATCAAAAGTTGAAATATTGTTCTGATAAAGCTTTACCACGGAGGGCGCGGAGGAGAAGTAAACCATTTTGATCTTATTTCTCTGCGTCCTCTGCGGTGTACATTCATTTCGTTTTTGACTTCGAAAGGCTTTAAGCCTGAGCCTCGCTCTCTTTGGAGGCGGGCAAAGTCACACGCAATAGATGCAGGCGGCGATTGTCGGCGCGCAGTACCCTGAGCCGCAGGCGCCCGAGATCCATGCCCTCGCCGCGCTTGGGCAGGCGCCCGAAATCGTGCACCACCAAGCCGCCGATGGTGTCGAACTCCTCGTCGCTGAAATCGGTGCCGAACTGTTTATTAAATTCTTCAATCGGGGTGATGGCCTTTACCGTATAGCTGATGTCACTGTGCTTGCTGATATAGTTTTCTTCCTCGATGTCGTGTTCGTCCTCAATCTCGCCGACGATCTGTTCGAGCACGTCTTCAATCGTCACCAGGCCCGACACGCCGCCGTATTCGTCCACTACGATGGCCATATGATTACGGCTGGCTCGGAATTCCTTAAGCAACACGTTCAAGCGTTTACTCTCCGGGATGAACACGGCGGGGCGCAACACGTCGCGCACCTGAAAGGCACCCTTGCGTCCAGCGCTGAAATAAGCCAACAAATCCTTGGCGAGCAGGATGCCGATCACTTCGTCGCGGCTCTCTCCGATCACAGGGAAGCGCGAGTGCGCCGACTCGATGATAACCGGCAGGAATTCCTCGGGAGGCACATCACGCTCAACCACTACCATTTGCGAGCGTGGCACCATGATATCGCGCACCTGCATCTCGGAGACTTGCAGTACGCCCTCGATCATAGCCAGCGCGTCTATGTCGAGGAGGTTGCGCTTTTGCGCGTCGCGTAATAGTTCAACGAGTTGCTCGCGATCTTGCGGCTCACCTGAAAACGCCTGGCCCAGACGTTCCAGCCATGAACGTTGCGCAGGCTCACTAGGTCGGTCATTCATAGATTTGGTAGTTCATGTTCAAGATAGGGGTCGGGGTAACTCAATTTATTCATTACTCGCGTTTCGAGCGCTTCCATCGCGCGGGCCTCAGCCTCATGCTGGTGGTCATGACCTGCAAGATGCAGACAGCCGTGCACCACCATATGCGCCCAGTGCGCCTCGCTCGGTTTGTGTTGTTCCTGCGCCTCGCGCGCCACCACCGGGGCGCAAATCACTATGTCACCCAGATAGTCTTGCACCGAAGAGGCAACACCCTCAGGCGGCTCGAACGAAAAGGAGAGTACGTTGGTTGCCCCGCGCTTGTGACGATAAGAACGATTCAGCGCCGCACCTTCCTGTTCATCTACTATCCTCACCGTGATCGCCCCGCGCCGGTCCGCGAGTGCCGCCCGCGCCCAGCGGATAATCTCGGCCTCGCCGGGCAAACCTGCGGCAGGACAGGCATATTGGACATCCACCTTGACGGCCATGCCGGGACGATCTAAGGATTCGGAACTTTTGGCGCCACCGTTTCACCGGCTTGCTCAAAAGCTTCATACGCCGTGACGATGCGCTGCACCAGCGGGTGGCGCACCACATCCTCGGCGCGGAAAAAGGTAAAGCTGATGCCCTCCACACCCTTCAATACCTCCACCGCATGACGCAGACCGGACTTGCGCTCCCGCGGCAGATCAATCTGGGTCACATCGCCGGTGATGACCACCGTGGAGCCGAATCCGATGCGCGTCAAAAACATCTTCATCTGTTCGACGGTGGTATTCTGCGCCTCGTCGAGGATGATAAAGGCTTCGTTCAGCGTCCGCCCGCGCATGTAAGCGAGCGGCGCGACCTCAATCACGTTACGCTCGATCAGTTTCGCCACGCGTTCAAAACCGAGCATCTCATAGAGCGCGTCGTACAAGGGACGCAGATACGGATCTATTTTTTGGGCCAGATCGCCGGGCAAAAATCCCAGCCGCTCACCCGCCTCGACCGCGGGGCGCACCAGCAGCATACGCCGTACCTGCTCACGTTCCAGCGCCTCCACCGCGCAGGCCACGGCGAGATAGGTCTTCCCCGTCCCGGCCGGGCCGATGGCGAAATTGATATCGTGGGTCTGAATGCTTTTTAGATAGCGCTGCTGGCTGGGTGTGTGGCCCTTGATCGTGCCGCGCGGTGTGCGGATGGAGATCCCCGCTTCAGCCGCGCGCGGCGCTTCCGCTTCCGGGCGCGCCAGGTCTTCGACGTGCGCCTTATTGAGCGAGAGATGCACCTGCGCCGGGGTGAGCGATCCGTCGGCCGCCTGAGAGTAAAGATCTTTCAGCACCTCGCTCGCCGCCTGCACTGACCCTTTCCCGCCGATTACGCGGAACACATTGCCGCGATTGGCGATCTCGACACCCAGGCGGCCTTCAACCTGCCGCAGGTGTTCATCAAACTGGCCGCACAGGTTCGCCAGCCGCTGATTATCGGCGGGTTCGAGGGTAATATCGCAGGATTCAGGTGATTCTTCGGTAGCGCGGACAGAACGTACGCCACGCTTAAGCTGGCTTTTCACAGTACTAGTATACGAGAGTGGCAAAAAGATTCAAGGAAGGCTAACCGGCGACCCGGTAAGCCGCATTTTCACCATTCGATAACATTTCCGTTTCTACCAGCCTGCCGCGCAGCGAATTGGGCATCGCCTCCGTGATTAACACCTCGGCAAATTGTCCGATCAAACCGGCTGTGGCGGGAAAATTGACCACACGGTTGTTTTCGGTGCGGCCGGCCATTTGCTTCGGATCTTTGCGCGAGGGCCGCTCCACTAAAATGCGCTGGCGGGTACCAACCATGCGGCGGCTAAGTTGGTTCGCCATTTGATTAATGCGCGCCTGCAAGATGTTCAAGCGCTCCTGCTTGCTCTCGTGAGACACATCGTCGGGCCGGCTCGCCGCGGGTGTGCCGGGGCGCGGGCTGTAAATAAAACTGAAGGACTGATCGAAACCCACTTCTTCAATCAAATTCATCGTGGCCTGGAAATCGGCGTCGGTCTCACCCGGAAATCCCACAATAAAATCGGAAGTGAGGCTGATCCCTGGCCGCACCTCACGCAGACGCTGAATCTTGTCTTTATATTCATGTACCGTGTAGTGACGATTCATCAAGCGCAAAATACGGTCCGAACCGCTCTGCACCGGCAGATGCAGATGATTGACCAGCTCCGGCACGTCGGCATGCGTCTCAATCAAATTATCGGAAAATTCCACAGGGTGCGAGGTGGTGTAGCGTATGCGCGCTATTCCCTCGATGGCGGCGACATAGCGAATGAGCAGCGCGAGATCGGCGACACCCCCGTCCTCCATCTCGCCACGATAGGCATTCACGTTCTGACCCAGCAAGGTCACCTCGCGCACGCCTTGCGCGGCAAGCTGACGAATCTCCTTCAGTACATCCGCCAGCGGCCGGCTCATCTCCTTGCCACGCGTGTAGGGCACCACGCAGAATGTGCAATACTTGCTGCACCCTTCGATGATAGAGACTAACGCAACCGGCCCCTCGGCTCGCGGTGCAGGGAGGTGATCGAATTTTTCAATTTCAGGGAAGGAAACATCCACCACCGGCTTGCGCAGTTTAAGTGTGTTCTCCAGCATCTCCGGCAGACGGTGCAAGGTCTGCGGGCCAAACACAATGTCTACGTACGGCGCGCGTCTAAGGATGTTATCGCCCTCCTGGCTCGCCACGCAGCCGCCCACACCGATCACCATCTCCGGCCGTTGTTCCTTCAATTCATGCCAGCGACCGAGATCTGAAAACAGCTTCTCGGAGGCCTTTTCGCGAATCGAACAGCTGTTGAGCAGAAGCACGTCCGCCTCTTCGGGTGTGGCGGCCAACTTCAGCCCATGCGAGCGCGCTAGCACGTCCGCCATCTTGGCAGAGTCGTACTCGTTCATCTGACAACCGAAGGTTTTGATGTAAAGTTTGCGCGGCATGTTACGGCAAATCAATCCTCGAACTTCGGCGTCGAGCCGATCTTGTGGATACTCAAATCCGCGCCGGCGTACTCTTCTTCGGGGCTGAGGCGGATGCCGACTATCGCTTTGATCGCGCCGTAGACCACAAAGCCGCCAACCAAGGCGATCACAACGCCCAATCCAGTCCCCAAAATTTGTGAGGTGAGACTCACACCTCCCAAACCGCCTAGCGCCTGACTGCCAAAGATGCCGCAGGCGATGCCGCCCCATACCCCGCACAGACCATGCAGCGGCCACACGCCAAGCA
>DATMXC010000126.1:0-2410 GCA_035561915.1 Gammaproteobacteria bacterium | reverse complement strand
TTCCGGGCGAGTATGCGGCACTTGCCCCTGATGACGTTCAATCAGCAGTTTGCAGGTCTTGATGATGTTAGCGGCTTTGTTGTTGTAGAGGCCGATGGTCTTGATGTATTTCTTGAGACCCCTTTCATCCAGTTTAAGTATGGCCTGTGGTGTATTGGCGACCTGGAAGAGCTTGGCAGTGGCCTTATTCACGCTGACATCAGTCGCTTGTGCGGAGAGAATAACGGAGATGAGCAATTCAAATGACGAGGTGTAGCGTAATTCCGTAGTCGGCTTGGGATTAGCGGCCTTGAGGCGCGTAAAAATCTCGTGCCGCTTTTGCGGATTCATGAGGGGACAGCCGAATGAACTCGCCCTATACCGCAATCAAGCGCCAGCAAGAAGCCGAGATAGTGGTCACGAGGGTGATCGTCCACTCTGGGCTAGTTGCGGCCGGCCATCACACCGCCGTCTACGTCCCACACCGCCCCGGTGACCCAGGAGGCCTTATCCGACAACAGGAAACAAATGGTCTCGGCCACATCAATGGGCTTGCCGATGCGGCCTATCGGGTGAAATTTATCAAACCCATGCAGCACCGTTTTGACCTGATTGGGCTCGATAAATGATTCATAAATAGGCGTGTCCACTACGGCCGGCGCGACGGCGTTGACCCGTATGCCAAAGGCGCCCAGCTCCATGGCCAGGTGTTGAGTGAGGCTATGCAGCCCCGCCTTGGCCATCGAATAGGCGGACGACGGCGTGGCCAACACCGCCTGATGCGCCCACATCGAACCGATGTTGACGATGGAACCTGCGATGCCCCGATCTACCATTTTTTGCGCGACGGCCTGAGTGATAAAAAACAGTCCCTTGTTGAGATCTAGGTACTTGTCGTAATCCTCAGGGCTGTGCTCAAGAAATTTCTTTGGTGTAAATACACCTGCGGCGTTAACGAGATAGTCGAACCCTTCTTCAGCCGCCAGCATAGTAGTAAGTCGCTGCAGGTCGGCAGGCTGCGTGATATCCGCCTTTATGCCTACGACCTTGCCCAAGGCGCCCAGACTGTTGCGAGCGCTGTTGATCTTGTCTTGATTTTTACCAACCAGCGTTACGGCAGCGTCTTGGTTGAGTAACAATTTTGCGACTTCCAATCCGATGCCACTGGTTCCGCCTACGATGAGTGCATTTTTTGCCATGGCCATATCCTCCTGATGTATGCCGAGTTTAGCTACCCGCTATAGGCGGGTTAACACACGCGCTGCTACTTCACCCGCATGCCGGGCTGTGCTCCCGCATGAGGTTCCAGAATCCACAGGTCTTTGCCACCTGGACCGGCGGCGAGCACCATGCCTTCCGACATGCCGAACTTCATCTTGCGCGGGGCGAGGTTGGCCACCATGACGGTGAGCTTGCCTTCCAGATCAACCGGTTTGTAAGCCGATTTGATACCAGCGAACACCGTGCGTGGGTTTTCTTCACCGATATCCAGCGTGAGTTTGATGAGCTTTTCCGCGCCCTCGACATCCTCCGCTTTGACAATGCGCGCGATGCGGAGATCAATCTTGGCAAAGTCGTCAATACTGATGCTGGCCTCGCCTTTACTTATTGCTTCATTTGTTGTTGATATAGGTGTGACAGTATTCATGGCGGCGGTTTCCTTACTGGCTTCGAGCATGGCTTCGATATGTTTCGGGTCAACACGGGTCATGAGATGCGAGTATGTGCCAATTCTATGGTTGGGTTGTAAATGCGCGTGTATGTCATTCCAGTCGAGTGGTTTGCTAAGGTTTAGAAACTTCTCTGCATTGTCTGCCAGCGCAGGCAGGATTGGTTTCAGGAAAAGTGTAAGTAGTCTGAACGCTTCGATTGCAACGGAGCACACTCTGTGCAAGTACACCGGATCGGACGGATTGATTGGGGTCAGAAAGTTTTTTGAAAGGGTCCAAGGCTCGCTCTGGTCCCACCACTTATTAACCTGATCTGCCAGCTTCATGATAAGCTGGATCGCAGCCGAAAACCGCCTTTGTTCGTAAAGCTGTGAGATCGAGTCAGCATACGTAAGCGCATTCTCTAATATCACGTCTCGATAATCGGATACTGGCTGGTTGTTCTGGTACCTCTGTCCGAGAGTAAGGTCTCCAATGTTTCCTCCAAAATGTTTGTGGAGAATCGGCGCAGCTCGGCTAGCGATGTTCACGTACTTCCCAACAAGATCGCTATTCACCCGCGCCACGAAATCGTCGAAACTGAGATCAATGTCTGCCATGCTCTCATTGAGCTTGGTCGCGTAGTAATAGCGTAGATATTCCGGGTTCAAATGATCGAGATACGTGCGCGCGGTGATGAAGGTGCCGCGTGACTTGGACATCTTTTGGCCGTTCACGGTGAGAAAGCCGTGGGCGTAAATCGCAGTGGGTTTGCGATAACC
>DATMXC010000125.1:0-3610 GCA_035561915.1 Gammaproteobacteria bacterium | reverse complement strand
CGGATAATACCTGCCCCATCGTGAGCCAGCCAAAGGCGAGATAACCCAACTGGGCATCGGGCATGCGCACGAATTCGACGGCGAACCTGAATAACCCGTAAAAGATGAGAAATAGGGCGGAGACGGCCATGGTCGGACGTGTTTTACTGGAATAGAGCCAGAGGATGATGAACAGCATCAGGCCCTCCAAAAAGGCCTGATAAAGCTGTGATGGGTGGCGCGCGAGAGGTCCGCCGTTGGGAAATACCATCGCCCATGGCACATCGCTCACCTTGCCCCACAGTTCGCCGTTGATGAAGTTGCCGATGCGACCCGCGCCGAGACCGATGGGCACCAGCGGTGCGACAAAATCCGTGACCTCAAAGAAGGTCTTGCGGTAACGGCGGCCGAAGAGCCACATGGCGATCAGGACGCCCATCAATCCGCCGTGGAACGACATGCCGCCCTGCCAGACCTTGATGATGTTCAGTGGGGCATCGAGAAAACCAGGGAGATCATAGAACAGCGCATAGCCGAGTCTGCCACCCAGCACGGCGCCCAGTGCACCGTAGAAGATTAAATCGCCGATCTGTTCCGGCGACCAACTCGAACCGGGACGTTGCGCCCGCAGCCTGCCCAGCCACCATGCGGCGGCGAAACCGACGAGATACATGAGACCGTACCAATGGATGGCGATCGGACCGAGCTGAAGGGCAACCGGATCAATGTTGGGATAGCTGAGCATCCGCGAATTATGGACTATAGACCCTTGGCTGACCAGCGGTGGGAGAGGCTAATCCAGGTAAACACGCGCAAACAAGGCCTTGAGGTAACGAGTCTCCGGGATGGCGGGGTGGATGGGGTGATCGGGGCCTTGCTGGCCCTGCTCGAGGATTTGCAGGCTGCGGTCCAGATGCCGGCTGGTCTGCAGCAGCAGGTCTTGCAGAGCGTGGGGCTCGAGATGATAGGAACACGAGGCGGAGATCAGGATACCGTCTTTCGCCAGTACTTGCATGGCCATTTGGTTGAGTTGGTGATAGGCCTGTAAACCCTGCTTGAGGTCTTTTTTGCGCTTGATGAAGGCGGGCGGATCGAGTATCACGACATCAAATTTCTGGCGCTCCGCGCGCAGTGATTTGAGTGCGTCGAAGGCATCGGCCTGTATGCCGGTGACGCGCTCTGCGACGCTGTTGAGCGCGGCATTGCGGCGAAGCTGGTCGAGAGCGCTTTGCGAGGAGTCCACGCACAGCACCTCGCTCGCCCCCGCCGCTGCAGCCTGCACGCCCCAGCCACCGAGATAGCTGAACACGTCCAGCACGCGTCTGTCCTTTACGTAGTGCTGCATGCGCGCCCGGTTCATGCGGTGGTCGTAGAACCAGCCGGTTTTTTGTCCGGTCAATACCGGGACATCGAATACTACGCCGTTTTCTTCCAGCCGAACCGGGTCTACCGCAGCGCCGTATGCGGTCTCGACATAGCTTGGTAGGCCTTCCAGGGCGCGGCTGGAGGTATCGTTACGCAGTACGATGACGCGGGGCTTGATGACTTTTTGCAGGGCGGCGACCACCTCTGCCTTGACGCGCTCCATACCGGCGGTGTTAATCTGCGCGACCAGTACATCACCGAAGCGGTCCACCACCAAGCCTGGCAGGGCATCGCCCTCGCCGAACACAAGGCGATAATAGGGCTTGTCGAACAACCGTTCGCGCAGTGACAGTGCGATATTGAGGCGGTGCACCAGCAGCGACTGATCGAGCACGTAGTGCGGGTCACGGCTTACCAATCGCGCGCAGATGAGCGAGTGCGGATTGACATAACCAGTGCCGAGGACGGCGCCATTGCTCGCCTCGATGCTGACGAGCTGGCCAGGTTCGAAACCCATCAGCGGCGTGTGCGCCACATCCACCTCGTTACTAAATACCCACAGATGACCGGTGTGCAGGCGACGGTCTTCTTTCTTTTTCAGGCGCAACGGCGCGAGGGTTTTGGGAGTGTTCATTAATAAGGGCGCCCTTAATATCGTGACGGGCGCGGCCAGACGATCGGCTGATAGTCTGCGCAGTGCCGCGCGTAGAAGTTGCGCAGCACGGCGCCGTCGGGCGCATAGGCGGTCACCGGCGGGAGCAGCACGCAATGGGTGAAGGCGCGCGACAATTCCGGCGGCGGCTCGGTGGAAGTGCTGATGTACAGGCCGTCGCGCCCTGCTTCGCGTTCGATAGCGGGCCACAGATCGTGCTGGTTGTAGCGGCGGGTGGCGTCGCCGGTGATGTAAACGGGAATCGGCGCCGGCCAGTAAAATGCGAGTTCGCCAGCGAGGGTATACGAGTCGGTGAGTATGAAAGCGAAGGGTTGACCGGCTTCGGTCAGCGAGGCGTGCAGGGACTGCACCGGCGCCTGCCAGGCGCGCATTTTTCGAAACGGGTCCTGCTTGGACGTCAAGCCCACGCTGTAGGGAAAGTGGCCGATCACTATCATCGTCAGCGACACAAACACTCCGGCGTAGACCAGCGCCCGCTTCAGGCGCGTGAGGCCGGGAACATGTCCGGCAAACAGAATCAGTGCCCCGATATAGCCCGCCACCGGCCAGTTAAGCTGAACCTTGGCGCTGAACGCCTTGATTAGAAAAAACCCTAACAGGAACAGCGACGAGTACCACAAGAAGCGCTGCTGCCCGGACGCAGGTCTGCGCCATAACACGCTGACCGCCGCCAGCACCACCAGCGGCGACAGGGCAAAGAGTTGGGTCAGCGAAAAATCCAGCAGGCTGTTCAGCGACCATGCGTCATGCGCGACGTGTCCCAGCTCGTGACGAAACATGACCCAGTCGTGCTGAGCGTTCCAGAGGACTACCGGGCTGAACAGGACCAGGGCCAGCAGCGCCGCCAGCCAAGGGTGGAGGGTCTTGAGTTGCTCGCGGCCGGCGCGGGTGAGCAGCAGCCACACCCCAACAAAAAGAGGCAGCAAGACGATGCTGAGCTTGGTCAGACCTCCGAGGCCCACCGCTGCGCCGAACTCATACCAGGCAAGCGACCGGCCGCGAAACAGCGCGCGCCACGCAGCCCACAGACCCCATGTCCACAGCAGCAACAATATGACGTCGGTGGTCATCACCGATCCGAGAGTGAAGAACAGCGGCGTGGTGAACCCCAACAGCAGCGCCCACCAACTCGCCACGAGGCTGTTCCACACGTGTTGTGTAAAGTAGAACAACAAGGCGAGAAAACCACTGTAGGCTAACCAGGCGGGGAGGCGGACTTGCCAGTCGCCGTGGCCGAATAAGGTTTCGGATAATGCAATCAGCCAGGCGACCAGCGGGCCCTTGGAATAATAAGATCCGTCAAGCTGGCGTGACCATTCCCAGTACTGGGCTTCATCGAAGTGCAGCTCCAGACCTGCGCCCTGCATCAACACGGCCTTGAGGAGCGGCAGGCTGAGCAAAAGAACAGGCAGGGCGATGATGATGCCTCTCTTGCCGAGCATCATGCCGGATGCTTCCAGTCCGCCTCGGCTGATTCCTCCAGACTTTCAGGATTGCGTATGATGTAGGAGCGGGCCTGGCCCGATTCGAAATAGGTGCGGGCTATCAGTTCGCTTAGCACACCGGTGGTGAGAAACTGCACGGCCATCACGA
>DATMXC010000124.1:0-2558 GCA_035561915.1 Gammaproteobacteria bacterium | reverse complement strand
ATCAAGCTGAGCTGGGTGGATAACAACGGCGGCACGGATTCAATTGAAACGACCATAGGATAGGGATTAGCTACAGGGGCTAGGATCTAGGGGCTAGGGAAAAACACCCCAATCCCTACCCCCTAATCCCTAATCCCTGATTCTCATGCAAATCGGACCATATAAACTCAATAACAATCTGGTGCTGGCGCCGATGGCGGGAGTCACCGACCGGCCATTCCGCCAGCTCTGCAAGAATCTGGGCGCCGGGCTCGCGGTTTCCGAGATGGTGTCTTCGAATTCCCTGCTGTGGGGCAGCGAGAAGACCCAGCGCCGCGCCAATCACGAGGGCGAGACCGAACCGCGCACGGTGCAGATCGCCGGCGCCGATCCCAAGCTCATGGCGCAAGCCGCGCAATACAACGTGGACAGGGGCGCGCAGATCATAGACATCAACATGGGCTGCCCCGCCAAGAAGGTGTGCAACGTCATGGCCGGCTCCGCCCTGCTGCAGGACGAACCTCTGGTCGGCCGCATCCTTGACGCGGTGGTCGCCGCCGTGCGGGTGCCCGTCACACTCAAGATCCGCACCGGCTGGGATAAAAATCATCGCAACGGTATCCTCATAGCGCGAATTGCCGAGCAGGCGGGTATCCAGTCGCTGGCCGTGCACGGCCGTACCCGCGCCTGCGCCTATACCGGCGAAGCCGAATATGACACCATTGCCGCCATCAAGGCGGCGGTCAAGCTGCCAGTCATCGCCAACGGCGACATCCGCACGCCGCAACAGGCGAAATACGTACTCGAGTACACCGGCGCCGACGGCGTCATGATAGGACGCGCCGCGCAGGGGAAGCCGTGGATCTTCCGCACTATCGGCCATTATCTTGCCACCGGAGAACTGTTACCCGAACCGGGTATCGAGGAGATCCGTGAGATCATGCTCGGGCACATCGCCAATCTCTACCAGTTTTACGGCGAACACACCGGCGTATTGATGGCGCGCAAGCATCTCTCCTGGTACAGCAAGGGACAGATCGGCGGCGCCGTCTTCCGCCAGACCATCAATGCGGCGCAGACTGTGAACGACCAATGGACGCTGACGCGGGACTTCTTCGACTCCCTTGCGGCGCGCGGCGTTACAGAGTGTGCCGATGAGGTGGAGCTGGCGGCATGACTAAACCGAAACCTCATAATAAACCGCTGCGCGAATGTATCAAGGAAGCGCTCGAAATGTACTTCGAGGAACTGGACGGACATAAACCCGGTGATCTCTATCAGATGGTGTTGAGTGAAGTCGAACACCCGCTGTTGGAAATACTGCTGCGCTATACACGCGGTAATCAAAGCAAGGCGGCCGAGATCCTGGGCCTCAATCGAAGCACACTGCGAAAAAAGCTAAGTCAATACGGATTGGATAAATAAATCAGGGGCTAGGGGCTAGGGACTAGGGAAAATACTCTAGCCCCTAGCCCCTAATCCCTAGCCCCTATGATCCAGCGCGCCCTCATCAGTGTTTCGGATAAAACCGGAATCATCCCATTCGCACAACGTCTGCAGGCGTTAGGTGTGCACATCCTGTCCACCGGCGGCACCGCGAAGCTGCTTTTGGCCAACGGCGTCAATGTGACCGAGGTCTCGGAGTACACCGGCTTTCCCGAGCTGATGGGCGGCCGCCTCAAGACCCTGCACCCCAAGATACACGGTGGGCTGCTGGGCAGGCGCGGGATGGACGACGTTGTGATGACCGAGCACGGCATCCCTCCCATAGATCTCTTGGTGGTCAACCTGTATCCCTTTGAGCAGGTCACTGCGGCGGCGGAGTGCGAACTCGGCAAGGCCATTGAGAACATTGATATCGGCGGCCCCGCCATGCTGCGCGCGGCTGCAAAAAATTATTCCGCAGTCACCGTGGTGGTGGACAGCAGTGATTACGATATCGTGCTCGCCGAGATGGCAAATCACGGCGGCGCTGTGAGCGGCGCGCTGCGCTACTCGCTCGCGGTCAAGGCCTTCGAACACTGCGCGCGTTATGACGGTGCAATTGCAAATTACTTGGGCACAGTAAAAGAAAACGCCGCAGCTGAGCGTGAGCCCTTTCCGCGCACCTACACCATGCAGTGGATGAAGTCGCAAACCTTGCGTTACGGTGAAAACCCGCATCAACGCGCCGCCTTTTACATCGAGCCCCATCCGCCCAGCGGCTGCATCGCCAGCGCCGATCAGATCCAGGGCAAGGAGCTGTCGTTTAACAACATCGCCGACGCCGACACCGCACTGGAATGCGTCAAATCCTTTAACGAAGTCCCCGCCTGCGTGATCGTAAAACACGCCAATCCCTGCGGCGTCGCGCTGGGCAAGACATTGCTGGAGGCCTATGAACGCGCCTACACCACCGATCCCACCTCGGCCTTCGGCAGTATCATCGCCTTCAATCAGCCACTCGACGCCGCCACCGCCCGCAGCATCATCGAGCGGCACTTTGTCGAGGTGCTCGTCGCCCCCAGCATCGAAGATGAGGCCCTGCCGATACTCGCCGGCAAGAGTAACGTGCGCGTCCTGAGTTGCGGCCCCTGGGG
>DATMXC010000123.1:0-7334 GCA_035561915.1 Gammaproteobacteria bacterium | reverse complement strand
TCAGGCCACGCAAGGGAACAGCGCCCGACTGATGTTCATCAACCCGGTGGACTATGACTTTGCCTTCCCGGTGGCAGAAAAGATCATCACCGATCCGGCCGGAATGGTGCGGGCGCTGGCGGGGATAGCAAAGGCCTTGTTGGAGACCAGCGGTCAACATCTCCCCGCCGAGTTCGCCAAACTGCTGGCGACGGTACACCCCACTCCGACCGAACGCGACATCGCGCAACAACTAAAGGATACGCAGGCCGCAGTGCTGCTCGGCAACCTGGCGCAAGCTCATCCCCAGTTCTCCATGCTGAATGCCTTGGCGAGCCGGATCGCCGAGTTGAGCGGCGCGCGATTCGGCCATCTGCCCGAAGCCGCCAATAGTGTGGGCGGCTGGATCGCAGGCGCCTTGCCGCATCGTGAGGCGGCGGGTAAGGCTGTTGCCGCGTCCGGATTAGATGCTCATGCGATGCTGACAAAGGGGCTGAAGGCCTATGTTCTGTTTGGTATTGAAGCGGAGTATGACAGCGCTAATCCCGCAGCGGCACTCAAATCACTACACAACGCCGAGTTCGTCGTCGCACTTTCCGCCTTCAACAGTAAGACAATGGAAGACTATGCCGATGTGCTGTTGCCGATCGGTGCCTTCGCGGAAACATCGGGCACCTTCGTCAACGCTGAGGGCCGCTGGCAGAGCTTCGCCGGCGCTGTTTCACCTGTCGGGGAGGCACGGCCGGGGTGGAAGGTGTTGCGCGTACTGGGTAATCTCTTTGCTGTAAATGGCTTTGATTATCTCTCCTCCGAAGAGGTGCGTGACGAAGTTCGGAGCCTGATAGATCAGTCCGGTAGCCAGACCCCGGCTGGCTCTTCGCCGGCCGAGTTACCCCTCAGCACAGACGCCCTGACGCGTATTGCGGATGTGCCCATGTATGCCATGGACGGGCTGGTGCGCCGCGCGCAGGGTCTGCAAGAGACCGGCGAGTCGCAAGATGCGACGCTGCGCATCAACGCGGCGTCGGCCCGGCGCGCGGGTTTAAGCGCGGGCCAGTTCGCCCAGGCCCGGCAGGGCGAGGCACGCGCGCTGCTCGCCGTAGAGATTGATGAACGGGTTGCGGACGGCTGCGTGCTGATCGCCGCCGCATTACCTAAGAGCGCGGGTCTTGGCCCCGCCTTTGGGCCTATAACCGTCGAGCGGGCCTGAGGCGAGGGGATCACATGTTTGATTTCATCCTGCAAGCATGGGCGAGTACTCCGGTTACCGCGCAGATCGTCCTCAAGATCCTGGCGATCGTGTTGCCGGTCACGCTTACCGTGGCTGCGCTGACCTACGCCGAGCGCAAGATCATCGGCTACATCCAGGTGCGTATCGGCCCCAACCGCGTAGGGCCGCGCGGCTGGCTGCAACCGATTGCCGATATCGTCAAGCTGCTGATGAAAGAGATCATCATTCCATCAGGGGCAAACCGTGCACTATTTATCATCGGGCCGATCTTGTCGCTGGCGCCGGCCTTGATCGCCTGGGCGGTCATCCCGTTCGACAATACCCTGGTGCTCGCCGACATCAATGCCGGTCTGCTGTACGTGCTTGCAGTAACCTCGATGGGCGTCTACGGCGTCATCATAGCGGGCTGGGCATCCAACTCCAAGTACGCCTTCCTCGGCGCGTTGCGTTGCGCCGCGCAGATCGTTTCTTACGAGATCGCCATGGGCTTCGCCCTGGTGGCGGTATTGATCGCAGCGGGGAGTTTGAATCTCGGCGATATCGTGCGTGCGCAGGAGGGCAGTTTCGTGCATTGGTTCTGGTTGCCCTTGCTGCCGGTGTTTTTGATTTATTTTATCTCCGGCGTGGCGGAGACCAACCGTGCGCCGTTCGACGTTGCCGAGGGCGAGTCGGAGATCGTCGCGGGTTTTCACGTTGAGTATTCCGGCATGGCCTTCGCCGTGTTTTATCTGGCCGAATACGCCAACATGATTCTGGTCTCAGCGCTCGCCGCGCTGTTATTTCTGGGCGGCTGGTTGTCGCCGTTTGAAGGCATTCCTTTTGTGGAGCAGGTGTTTGCCTGGGTGCCCGGCATGATCTGGCTGCTCCTCAAGATCGCAGTTTTGCTGTTTTTGTTTTTGTGGTTTCGCGCCACCTTCCCGCGCTACCGCTACGATCAGATCATGCGTTTGGGATGGAAAGTGTTCATTCCCATCACGATCGTTTGGTTGATAGTGGTGGGGCTTGCGGTACTCTACAAACTGCCTTGGTGGTTTGATTAACATAAGGTCATTATAGTATGAGCGCGATACGCAATTACATCAAAAGCCTGTTTCTGTGGGAACTATTCGGCGGCTTGAGGCTGACTGGTAAATATCTTTTTTCCAAAAAGATCACCGTGCAATATCCGGAAGAGACTACACCCCAGTCCAATCGCTTTCGTGGCTTGCACGCGCTGCGCCGCTATCCCAACGGTGAAGAACGCTGCATCGCTTGCAAGCTTTGCGAGGCGGTATGTCCGGCGGCATGCATCACCATCGAATCCGAGCAGCGCACGGACGGCACGCGCCGCACCACGCGCTACGATATAGACTTGTTCAAATGTATTTATTGCGGGTTTTGTGAAGAATCCTGCCCCGTGGACGCGATCGTCGAGACCCGTATCTTTGACTATCATTTCGAAAAGCGGGGAGATAACATCATCACTAAAGATAAACTACTTGAGATCGGCGACCGTTATGAAAAACAGATTGCTGCGGACAGGGCGCAGGATGCTTCTTATCGCTGAAATATAAAAAATGCTCGCGCAAAGGCGCAAAGTACACAAAGCTAATAAAGGCCTATTCAAGTACATTGCTGCATTTTCGTGTTTTAGATTTTAAACCTTTGCGAGCTTTGCGCCTTTGCGTGGGATAAGTATTATGACCGAACAAATCATCTTTTATCTTTTCGCCGCCATACTGGTCGGTGCTGCGCTCATGGTCATCACGGTGCGTAATCCCGTACATGCTGCGTTGTTTCTGGTACTGGCCTTCTTTACCAGCGCCGCGGTGTGGCTGCTGCTTGAGGCCGAGTTCCTGGCCATTACGCTGGTGCTGGTCTATGTGGGCGCCGTCATGGTGCTGTTCCTGTTTGTCGTGATGATGCTCGACATCAACATCGCTCCTTTGCGAGAGGGATTCGCCCGCTATCTTCCGGTTGGAGGGCTGGTGGCGGTGATTATCGCCGTGGAGATGGGGGTCGTAGTTGGGCCGCGTCACTTCGGTCTGGAACACGTGGCGAGTCCTGCGGGCGTTGCTGCGGATTACAGCAACACCCAGGCATTGGGCCGCGTACTCTATACTACGTACGCTTACTCATTTGAAATTGCCGCCGCAATTTTGTTGGTAGCGATCATCGCCGCGATCGCCCTAACCATGCGTAAGCGCCCTCAGACCAAGTATCAGGACCCTGCGCAGCAGATACAGGTGAAGAGCGCGGATCGGGTGCGCATCGTCAAGATGGCGTCCGAAAAGAAAAGCGGATAGGGAAAACGGCAGTGATTGCATTATCCGATTTTTTGATTCTGGGGGCGGCCTTGTTCTGCATCAGCATGGCCGGAATCTTCCTCAACCGCAAAAATGTCATCATTCTGTTGATGGCGATTGAGTTGATGCTGCTCTCGGTCAACATGAACTTCATCGCCTTTTCTCATTATTTAGGGGACAGCGCCGGCCAGGTCTTCGTGTTCTTCATTCTCACTGTCGCCGCGGCGGAGTCCGCGATCGGCCTTGCAATACTCGTGGTGTTGTTCCGCAACCGGGGCACCATCAACGTTGATGACCTGGACTCCTTGAAAGGCTAGGCCCATGGCTAACGTTTATCTGCTCATCCCGCTTGCCCCGCTGTTCGGTGCCATCATCGCAGGTTTGTTCGGCAAACAGATCGGGCGCGCCGGGGCTCATTGGGTGACGATCATCGGCGTCGCCATTTCCTTTCTGCTCTCCCTGGTCGTATTCAAGCAGATCATCATAGACCACGCCCCCGCCTATAACGCCTCCGTGTACACCTGGATGGTGAGCGACGGCGTGAAATTCGAGATCGGTTTCTTGATAGATCAACTCACCGCGCTGATGATGGTGGTGGTGACGTTCGTATCGCTGATGGTGCACGTCTACACCATCGGCTATATGCGCGATGACCCCGGCTACCAGCGCTTCTTCAGTTACATCGCGCTGTTCACCTTCTCGATGCTGATGCTGGTGATGGCCAACAATTTCCTGCAATTGTTCTTCGGCTGGGAGGCGGTGGGCCTCGTTTCATATCTGCTGATCGGCTTCTGGTATCAGCGCGAAACGGCGATATATGCCAATCTCAAGGCATTCCTGGTGAATCGGGTGGGGGATCTCGGTTTCCTGTTGGGGATCGCGGCGATCTTGATGCACTTCAATACCCTCGATTATGCAGCGGTCTTTGAACGGGCGCCGCAGCTTGCCGGCGTCACGCTGGAAATCATGCCCGGGAATCCCTGGCTGCTCACGACCGTGATCTGCATCCTGCTGTTTATCGGCGCGATGGGCAAGTCGGCACAGGTGCCGCTGCACGTCTGGTTGCCCGACTCCATGGAAGGCCCGACACCGATCTCCGCGCTGATTCACGCCGCGACGATGGTGACCGCCGGCATCTTCATGGTCGCGCGCATGTCGCCGCTGTTCGAGCTTTCCGAAACGGCGCTGAGTTTTGTGCTGGTGATCGGCGCAGTCACGGCATTGTTCATGGGGCTGCTCGGCATCGTGCAGAACGACATCAAGCGCGTCGTTGCCTATTCGACGCTTTCGCAACTGGGCTACATGACCGTCGCGTTGGGGGCTTCTGCCTATGCCGGTGCGATCTTTCACCTCATGACCCACGCCTTCTTCAAGGCGCTGCTGTTTCTCGCGGCGGGTTCGGTGATCATCGCTATGCACCATGAGCAGGATATCCGCACCATGGGCGGCTTGAAAAAATATCTGCCTGTCACCTATTGGTCCTTTCTGATCGGCACCCTGGCGCTGATTGGCTTCCCGGGTTTTTCAGGATTTTATTCCAAGGACGCCATCATCGAGGCGGTACACGAATCGGTGCTACCCGGCGCCGGGTTTGCCTACGTCGCGGTGTTGAGCGGCGTATTCATCACGGCCTTGTACAGCTTCAGGCTGCTGTTTCTGGTATTTCACGGCAAGCCGCGTATGGACGGGCATACCCAACACCATCTGCACGAAAGCCCGCTGGTCGTGACCTTGCCGCTGCTGGCGCTGGCGATTCCTTCGGTCATCATCGGCGCGATCTACATCGGGCCGATGCTGTTCCATGGATTTTTTGGCCAGTCTATTTTTGTCCTGCCGCAGCACGACGTACTCGCTGAGCTGGGCCGAGAATATCAAGACACCTGGCACTTCACCCTGCATGGCATGATGGAGCTGCCTTTCTGGTTCGCCATGGCGGGGATACTGGTCGCCTGGTTCCTGTATCTGCATCGGCCTGAACTTGCGGGCGAGATCAAACGCCGCTTTGCGGGTCTCTATACCATACTGGACAGAAAATACGGTTTCGATGAGTTCAATGATTTTTTCTTCGCCGGAGGCGCGCGCGGTGTGGGCCGTGTGTTCTGGCAAACCGGCGATGTCAAACTGATAGACGGCCTAATGGTCAACGGCACGGCGCGCAGCATCGGCTGGTTTTCATCTGTCGTGCGACACATACAATCCGGTTATCTTTATCACTACGCCTTCGCTATCATTATTGGATTGATGCTGCTATTGGGCTGGCCGCTGATAAGTTGGATCAAAAACTAAAAAAACATGCCCGAACATCTACCCCTACTCAGCCTGGTCATCTGGATACCTATCCTCGGCGGCCTGCTGCTACTCGCCAGTGGTGACAGCGCGCCGCAGCGCGCCCGTGTCCTGGCATTGGTAATCACCGCACTGACCTTGCTGGTGAGCATCCCTCTCTATACCCGGTTTGACGCCACGACTTCCGTGATGCAGTTTATAGAACTGGCGCCTTGGATCACTACCTTTAAGATCAACTACCACCTGGGGATAGATGGTATTTCTCTGCCGTTGATATTGCTAACGACGTTCACCACGCTGCTGGTCGTCATCGCAAGCTGGGAGGTGATTCAACACAAAGTCTCGCAATACATGGCCGCTTTTTTGATTATGGAAGGGCTCATGAATGGCGTGTTCGCCGCACTCGACGCGATTCTATTTTATGTCTTTTGGGAAGGCATGCTGATTCCGATGTTTCTCATCATCGGGATGTGGGGTGGGCCGCGTCGTGTCTACGCCACGATCAAATTTTTTCTGTACACCTTTTTGGGCTCGGTACTGATGCTGGTCGCACTACTCTATCTGTTTTTCCAGTCAAACAGCTTTGCCGTGCTCGACTACCATAGTCTGAAAATCGGCATGACGGCCCAGATACTGATCTTCATCGCCTTCCTGCTCGCCTTCGCGGTCAAGGTGCCGATGTGGCCGGTGCACACCTGGCTGCCAGATGCCCACGTCGAGGCGCCAACCGGCGGTTCGGTGATCCTGGCCGCGATCATGTTGAAGATGGGCGCTTATGGTTTTATACGGTTTAGTTTGCCCATTACGCCCGACGCCAGCCACGAATTGGATTGGCTGATGATCGCATTATCTTTGATCGCTGTCGTCTATATCGGCTTTGTCGCCCTGGTACAGCAAGATCTCAAGAAGCTCATCGCCTATTCTTCGATTTCACACATGGGTTTCGTCACGTTGGGATTTTTCATCCCCTTTACAATCTTTGCCAAGACCGGCGGCATCCACGGGGCCGCGCTGGGCGTAGAGGGCGGGTTGGTGCAGATGATCTCGCACGGCTTCGTGTCCGGCGCCTTGTTCCTATGCGTCGGTGTCCTGTATGACCGCCTGCACAGCCGCGAGATCAGCGCCTACGGCGGTGTCGCCAACACCATGCCGGTGTTTGCGAGTCTCATGGTGTTGTTTGCCTTGGCCAACGCAGGTCTGCCCGGGACCTCAGGCTTCGTCGGCGAGTTTATGGTGATACTGGGCGCCTTCAAGGCCAATTTCTGGTACGCACTGCTGGCAGGGGTTACGTTGGTGCTGGGGGCCGCTTATACACTATGGATGGTGAAGCGTGTCATCTTTGGCAAGATTGCCAATGACGGCGTGGCGAGTCTCAAGGACATCAATCTTCGTGAGGGTGTCGTACTGGGGGCACTGGCCGTGGCCGTGTTGTGGCTGGGCCTCTGGCCCGCTCCTCTCACCGATGTCATGCACCCCACCGTGCAGAATTTGCTCGAACATATATCCAAATCCAAGCTGGGAGCCTGAGGCGTATGGATTTTGCGATGCCAAAT
>DATMXC010000122.1:0-3372 GCA_035561915.1 Gammaproteobacteria bacterium | reverse complement strand
TGCTGATCGCGACACCTGCCGAAGAGCCGAACCAGATCATGGAGCCACCGTAGCCCACGGCGAAGGCCAGCAGTCCCCAGTCATACCCGCCCTGCTGCAAGGCCAGCGCGGTGAGCGGGATGTTGTCGAACACCGCGCTGATCCAGCCCAGGCCGAACGCCGTATGCCAGGAGGGGTCGGGCAACGCCTTGACAGGCATGAGCGAGGCGGCGAGCACCAGCGCGACAAGGAACAACGATCCCTTGAGCGCCTTGCGCGCTTCCTTCCATGGGATGGGATGAAACAAACCGCCCACCAGAATGGCAAGCCAGGCGCCAATCGCCGGAAAATCCAGCAGCAAGTTGGTAGTGATGAGTCCGCTAATAATGAGCATTACAATGGCAAGCCGTGCGAGTACCAGCACGCCGAATACGCCGATTTCCTCTGGGTGCACGTGAGTGTCGCGTGGCGGATTTTTTCGTATCGGATGCACGCGCTGCTGGTGACGGCTCGCAAAAAAACCGGAAAAAAGCACTGCGACTACGGCGGCGATAAAGGCGTCGGCCACATGCAGCGCTGGCACACCGGCGATCCACATCATGGTGGTGGTGGTGTCGCCGATCACGGAGCCCGCACCACCCGCGTTGGCTGCCGCGACGATGGCGGCGAGGTAGCCCACCGTCACGCGGCCATTAAATACCTTTTTCGCCATTACCCCGCCGATTACCGCAGCGGCGATGTTATCAAGAAAGGTAGAGAGCAGTGCAATCAGCACGAGCAACACGAAACCGCCCTTCCAGTCATCCGGCAGCCAGCGCGGCAGGAGTTCCGGTACGCCGGAATCTTCAAAGTGCCGCGCAAGCATCGCAAAGCCGATCAGCAGGCCAAACAGATTGAGCAGCAGCCGCCACTCATGCGCCAAATGCGACAACAGATCCAGGTCCTGCGCGAGCACTTTGTAGGCTATGATCACGGCAAGTCCACACGCCGCTACCTCGAAGCTGTGGCGGTGTAAGATGGCTACTCCTAGCAGGGTGAGTCCGAAGAAGATGAATTCGAGGGGAATATTGAACAGGCTCATATTGATTTTGTCATTCGCCGGGTAATTCATTCTATCCGAATTATCACTTTAAAACTGAGGCCAGGCGGTGCGCGTGGCGCGTAGTTTCCGGCAGGCGGTATTTGGTCGTGCAGGCCAGCACATAATGAATGGCGGTGGGGAGGCTCACCCGATGGCCGGGGGAGACATAAACAGGGGCGACGTTGGCGCGTGTACGCAGCGCCGCGCCGATGGTCTCGCCCCGATCTCTAAGTGGTTGCCAGGCGCCGCGTTCTGATGGTACTTGTTCATGCATGCCTACCAATAAGGATTTCGCAACGCCTATGGTGGGTATATCGGTGAGTACGCCCAAATGGCTGGCGATGCCGATGCGGCGCGGATGCGCGATACCCTGCCCGTCGCAGAGAATCAGACCGGGTGTTATTGTTAAAAGCTTGAGTGCCTCCAGCACGGCGGGCAGCTCACGAAAGGAGAGCAGCCCCGGCACATAAGGAAAAGTGACGGGCGCTCGGGCGAGCGCGGAGTCCACAAGCTCCAAGCCAGGAAAATTCAACACTACCGCCGCGGCGCGCACCACAGTATTGTCTTTTTCGAAGCCGACATCCACCCCACCGACGTGGCGCACCTCGCCTAGCCGGTCTTCCGTAATGACCTTGTCGCGCAAGGTGTTCTGGATGGCAATAGCCTCCTGGACGGTGTGGGGCCACAGATCAGGGGTCGCAGTCTTCACGTGAATTGGTTTACCTTTCTTGAGGTGCTTGCCGCATACTGGCTAAGGCAATATTTTCCAAGTAAACTGGACAAGTGCACCTCTTATAGGGGGTACTATGCAGGACATCCATTTTGGCGGCATTACTCCGTTGCGCTCACTGCCGAAGCGTATCGAGGCGGCCCATTATAACCGGGTGCGTCTTGCATTGCGGAGACTGGCTTGCCCCCTGCGTGTGGAGATACCCAGACAGCCAGTGGACATGATCCTGGACGAACGCAGGTGGGTGGCCCTGCACCTCGGTGAGACGCCGCTGCTGACCTGGATGGACTTTCAGGTCAAAGGTCGTAGCGCCCTGCATGAACCTGTCGTTTGTACCTTACATCTTTACCATCATCATGCGGGATTAATAATGGGAAAGGTACTGGATGCGCTGATCCAAGAGCTTGATCGGCGTCTCAAGCAATGATAAAGAACGAGATTTACAGCAAGCACTCAAACCTGTAAGGGGTACATTATGAAACGCACGCCACAGCCACACGATAGCCTGGTCATGCGCGCTTTGTATTTTGTCGAATGGCTCGGTCTATTGCTGATATCACTGGCTACCATCGTCGCTATCGGGCAAGAGACGCTGCTCATGGTCGGACGTGGTCAGGTGCTGCTGCAGGATATTCTGTTGCTGTTTATCTATTTAGAAATTCTCACCATGGTTGGACTTTATTTCACCAGCGGCAAGCTGCCGGTGCGCTACCCGATTTATATAGCGATGGTGGCGATTGCGCGTTTCATCATCATGGGTATGAAAGACATGACAGGCTGGGATATTGTGGCGCTGGCGGCCGCCATCCTGGTGTTGGCGCTTGCGGTATTGGCGATCCGTTATGGACATACCCGCATGCCTTACAACGAATAGGCGCACGCAAGGTGGATAAGCCGTTAGTAGGTCTGGTGATGGGCAGCGACAGCGATTGGGAGGTGATGCAGCACGCCGCCCGTAAGCTGGAGGAGTTTGGTGTGCCCTATGAAAGCAAGGTCGTATCCGCCCACCGTACCCCCGATTTATTATTTCAATATGCAGAATCCGTGGAAATGCGCGGGCTCGCGTGTGTGATTGCGGGGGCGGGCGGCGCCGCCCATCTGCCGGGTATGTTGGCCGCCAAGACCAGCTTGCCGGTGCTTGGTGTGCCGGTGACCTCCAAACATTTACAAGGGGTGGATTCACTGTTGTCCATCGTGCAAATGCCTAAAGGCGTTCCGGTGGCGACCTTCGCCATCGGTGAGGCGGGTGCAGTGAATGCCGCTTTATTTGCCGTAGCCATCCTGGCAAGGCAAGACCCCGTGTTGGCCGAAAAACTGCGCACCTTCCGCAAGGCTCAGGAGCAGACCGTATTGGCCATGACGCTCCCGCCACGCTCATGATCCTGCCGGGTGCGACGCTGGGTGTCCTCGGGGGAGGACAGTTGGGCCGCATGTTTGCTTATGCCGCGCGCGTCTTGGGCTATCACGTTATCGTGCTTGATCCAGATCCGCACAGTCCCGCCGCGCAATTCGCCGACGCGCAGATCTGTGCAAACTACGATGACCGGGCGGCCTTGCTTGAGCTTGCCAACCAGTGCGCCGC
>DATMXC010000121.1:0-3398 GCA_035561915.1 Gammaproteobacteria bacterium | reverse complement strand
GACCCGTCTGGAGATCGGCGACCGCAACCTGATCCGCGAATCCGTGACCATCAACCGCGGCACGGTGCAGGACCAGGGCCTGACGCGCATCGGCGACGACAACTGGATCATGGCCTACGTGCACATCGCCCATGACTGCCTGATTGGAAACCAGACCATCTTCGCTAACGGCGCCACCCTGGCCGGTCATGTAAGCGTCGGCGATTACGCCATCCTCGGCGGGTTTACCCTGGTGCATCAGTTTTGCGCCCTCGGCGCGCACTGCTTTTGCGGGATGGGCAGTGCCGTCTCCAAGGATGTCCCGCCTTATATCATGGTTGCCGGCGGTCATGCGGCGGCGCCACATGGGATCAATACTGAAGGGCTGAAACGGCGCGGTTTTAGTTCCGAGACCTTGCGTGCGCTGCGCGAGGCCTACAAGATCGTTTATCGGTCCGGCCTGACTGTTGAACAAGCCTTGGTTCAACTCGAGCCGCTGGCGCAAGCCCATACCGATGTGAACGAATTTGTCCGGTTTCTGAAAGCCTCGTCACGCGGAATCATTAGATGAGAGATACAACAGAAGAACTACAAGAGAGAAGAGGTTCTCTTTTCCCTTCCCCCTTTCCCCTTTTCCCTGTCGTTGAATGCGCATCGGCATTGTAGCCGGCGAGGCCTCGGGTGACCTGCTGGGCGCGGGGCTGATTCAAGCTCTGCGTAACCGGGTTCCGGATCTTATTGTGGAGGGCATTGCGGGTCCGCGCATGGTGGAGCAAGGCTGCACGGCCTTATTCCCCACTGAAAAACTCTCGGTGATGGGGCTGGTGGAGGTGCTGGGTCATTACCACGAATTGCGCGCCATTCGTGCAGACCTTACACGCCACTTCATAACGCATCCGCCCGATGTGTTCATAGGCATTGACGCGCCTGATTTCAATCTCGGCCTGGAACGCAAACTCAAACAGGCCGGTATTCCCACCGTACATTACGTGAGTCCCTCGGTCTGGGCTTGGCGGCGCTATCGAGTCAGAAAGATAGCCCGCTCCGTGGACCTCATGCTCACGCTGTTTCCGTTTGAGGCGGCGTTTTACGCTTCACACCCCAAGTATCAGGTACCGGTCAAGTTTGTGGGTCACCCGTTGGCTGATACGATAGCGCTGGATGAAGAGACGCGTATGCAGCGTGCCGAGTTACGGAAAGAATTCGGTATTCCCGTAGAGGCGGAGGTGATCGCCTTGCTGCCGGGCAGTCGTGTCAGCGAACTGAAGTCTCTCGCGCGGAGTTTTATAGAGACGGCGAACTGGTGCAGGGAACGGCGGCCGGGGCTTTATTTCGTCGCACCGCAGGCCACACCGGCAACCCGCCGGCTTTTTGAAGAGGCCGTGTCGGCCTATGCGCCCGATCTGCCGGTCGTGCTGCTGGACGGCCGGACTCACGAGGCGCTGCAGGCCTGCAATGTCGCATTGATCGCCTCCGGCACGGCGACCTTGGAGGCGCTCCTGTTAAAGCGCCCGATGGTGGTGGCCTATCGCGTGGCGTGGCTAACCGCCAAACTGGGGAAGCCGCTGCTGCACATCACACATTTTGCCTTGCCCAATTTACTGGCGGGGCGGGAGTTGGTGCGGGAGTTCATTCAAGATCATGTGACCACGCCAAGTCTGGGCCAAGCTTTACTGGGACTATTGGATAGTCCTGAACAAATCGAGCAATTGCGGCAGCGCTTCACCGCTATCCACCGTTCCTTGCGCAAGAACGCGAGCGAGCGAGCGGCCGAGGCCGTGCTCGAATTGGCGGGAAAACGATGAACGACTCGCAGTTCGGTTTGCTCATAGAGTCCGCTGAAGATTTGGTTGCCGGCGTGGACGAAGTGGGCCGCGGGCCTCTGGCCGGGCCGGTGATGGCGGCCGCGGTGATTCTCGATCCACATCGCAGGATCGCTGGGCTCACCGACTCCAAGCTGCTCACTCCTTTGCGCCGCGAACAGTTGGATATCCTGATACGCGCTCGCGCCTTGAGCTGGTCGCTGGGGCTTGCCACGGTGGACGAGATAGATAGGCTCAATATCCTGCAGGCAAGCCTGCTCGCCATGCAGCGTGCGGTGGCGTGGCTGGACCTGCGGCCACAGTGTGTGCTGGTGGACGGCAACCATTGCCCGGCCCTCGATATGACTACGGTGGCTGTGATTGGCGGAGACAGCAAGATCGCCGCCATCAGCGCCGCCTCGATTATCGCCAAGGTCGCCCGCGACCGCCACATGCTGGACATGGACACCGTCTATCCCGGCTATGGCTTCGCCCGGCACAAGGGCTACTGCACGCCGGAACACCTGGCGGCCTTGCAGAACCTGGGCGTTACACCCATCCATCGCCGCTCTTTTTCGCCGGTGCGTGAGAGGCTAAATCCAGGGTCTTCACATGCGCCGCAATTTGAGATCAAATAGTCCAATGCAACCCGTTTTTGTACACCTTCACCTCCATACCGAATATTCGCTGGTAGATGGCATCGTGCGCATCGAGCCGTTGGTTGAGGCGGCGGCACAGGCCGGCATGCCGGCCGTGGCCGTGACCGATCAATGCAACCTGTTTGCGATGGTGAAATTTTACCGCGCGGCGCAGGCGCGCGGCATCAAGCCCATCATCGGTGTGGAGTTGTGGGTGCAGGGTGATACGGGTGCTGACTCGCGCGGGGCGAGCCCGTTACACCGTCTCGTACTGCTTTGCCAGAGCGACACCGGTTACCGTAATTTGACCCGCCTGGTGTCGCGCAGCTACACCGAGGGCCAGCAGCGCGGCATCCCCATCGTACACAAAGACTGGATGACGGGCAGCAGTGAGGGTCTGATCGCCCTGTCGGGCGGCCGAATGGGCGACATCGGGCAGGCCTTGCTCGGCCGGCAACCGGCACTCGCCGAGTCACTGCTCGCGGCATGGCAGGCGCTCTTCCCAAACCGGTTTTACCTCGAACTGCAACGCACTGGCCGCGCTGGCGAGGAAGACTATATTCATGCCGCCGTCGAGCTGGCCCTGGCGACGAACACCCCGGTCGTCGCCACCAACGATGTGCGCTTCCTGAAAGCGGACGAGTATGAGGCGCACGAGGTGCGCGTGTGCATCCACGAAGGCCGTTTGCTCGCCGACCCGCGCCGCCCGCGTCAGTACAGCGCGCAGCAATATCTGCGCAGCGCGGCCGAGATGGCCGAACTGTTCGCAGACATCCCCGAGGCCATCGAGAATAGCGTGCGGATTGCCGAGCGCTGCAATCTCGAATTGCGCCTGGGGCAGAATTATCTTCCCGATTTTCCATTGCCTGAAGGAGTGGATTTAGAGGAACACCTGCGTCAGCAGGCCAAGCTCGGCTTAGAGGGCAGGTTGAGCACTCACCCGCCCGAGGCGGGCGATGCCGCAGCGTATTACCAGCGG
>DATMXC010000120.1:0-14125 GCA_035561915.1 Gammaproteobacteria bacterium | reverse complement strand
GTCGTGGAAGTGCAGGCCGGTGGTGGGTTCGTCGAGGATGTACAGCGTGTTGCCGGTGTCGCGGCGCGATAGTTCGCGCGATAATTTGACGCGCTGGGCCTCGCCGCCGGAGAGGGTGGTGGCGTTCTGGCCGAGCTTGATATAGGACAGGCCGACATCCATCAGCGTTTGTAGTTTGTGGGCGATGGCCGGCACAGCGTCGAAAAATACCCGCGCGTCTTCCACTGTCATTTCCAGTACTTCATTTATATTGCTGCCCTTGTAGCGCACCTCCAGCGTTTCGCGGTTGTAACGCTTGCCTTTGCATATGTCGCAGGCAACGTAGATGTCGGGCAGGAAGTGCATTTCCACTTTAATAAGCCCGTCGCCCTGACAGGCTTCGCAACGCCCGCCCTTGACGTTGAAGCTGAAGCGTCCCGGCGTGTAGCCGCGCGAGCGGGCCTCTGCGGTGCCTGTGAACAATTCGCGGATGGGCGTGAACAAACCCGTATAGGTGGCGGGATTCGAACGCGGTGTGCGGCCGATGGGGCTTTGGTCTATGTCTACTACTTTGTCGAACAGTTCGAGGCCGGTGATGGAGGTGTAGGGCGCGGGTTCTTCGGAGGCGCCGTGCAGTTCGCGCGCGACCAAGCGGTACAGGGTGTCGTTGATGAGAGTGGATTTGCCCGATCCGGAGACGCCGGTAATGCAGGTCATCAGGCCTGCGGGGATCTCGACGGTGATGTCCTTGAGGTTATTGCCGCTCGCACCTTGCAGGCGCAGGCAACGTTTTTTATTTAGAGGCGTGCGCTGTTCAGGCACGGCGATGCGTTTGCGGCCGGAGAGATATTGCCCCGTCAGTGAGGCGGGATTAGCCATGATGTCTTGCGGCGTTCCTTGCGCGACGATGCGTCCGCCGTGCACGCCGGCGCCGGGGCCGATGTCCACCATGTGATCGGCGGCGCGGATGGCTTCTTCATCGTGCTCCACGACGATCACCGTGTTGCCGAGATCACGCAAATAGGTGAGGGTGTTGAGCAGACGCTGATTGTCGCGCTGGTGCAGGCCGATGGAGGGCTCGTCGAGGATGTACATCACACCCACCAGCCCTGCGCCGATCTGGCTGGCGAGCCTGATGCGCTGCGCCTCTCCGCCGGACAAGGTTTCGGCGCTGCGGTCGAGGGTGAGATAGTCCAATCCGACATTGACCAGAAAGTTGAGGCGTTGGCTGATCTCCTTGACGATCTTGCCGGCGATCTCGCCGCGCCGGCCGGGTAGTTTAAGGTGGGAGAAAAACGTGAGCGCACCTTCGACCGGCATGGCGCTGACAGCGGGCAGACTCTGCTGCGCGATGTAAACGTGGCGCGCGGCTTTATTAAGGCGTGAGCCCTCGCATTCAGGGCAAGATTGCGTGCCGAGATATTTGGCCAACTCTTCGCGCACGACGTTGGATTCCGTCTCGCGGTAGCGGCGTTGCAGGTTGGGGATGACGCCCTCGAAGGGGTGAGGGCGGGCGCTGAGCTTGCCGCGTTCATTGGGATACTTGAAGGCGATGATCTGTGTGCCGCTGCCGGACAGAATAATATCGCGCAGCCGCTTGGGAAGATCTTGAAAAGGCGTATCGAGATCGAACTCATAGTGCTCCGCGAGCGCGCTGATGAGATTGAAATAATAGGCATTGCGCCGGTCCCAGCCGCGTATCGCGCCTGCCGGTAAACTCAGTTCCGGGTGCGCCACGACACGGGCGGGATCGAAGAATTGTTTGACGCCGAGCCCATCGCACGCCGGACAGGCCCCGACCGGGCTGTTAAAGGAGAACAACCGCGGCTCCAGTTCGCTCAGGCTGTAGCCGCAGATGGGGCAGGCGAATTTGGCCGAGAACACGAGATCGGCCGGTGTTTTTCCCGTCGCTCCCGGCGCACTGCCTTCCGTGCCGTGCAGGGATGTACCAATGTCGCGGGAGGCAGGAAGCCGGGAGCGACCGACATTAGTTCTTCCCTGTACGTCATTGGCGCTCTCCATAAAGGCGACGCGCACCATGCCCTCGCTCAAGGCCAGTGCCGTCTCGAACGACTCGGCCAGACGCTGTTCCAGGCCGGGGCGTACCTTGAAGCGGTCTATGACGACTTCAATCGTATGTTTCTTGCGCAAATCGAGCGCGGGCGCCTGATCGAGATCAACCAGGCTGCCGTCTATGCGGGCGCGTACAAAGCCCCGGGTGCGCAGTTCATCGAGAACTTGCACATGTTCGCCCTTGCGGTTCTGCACCACGGGCGCGAGCAGCATGAGCGCCGTGGCTTCGGGAAGCGCCATGACCTGGTCCACCATTTGGCTGATGGTTTGCGCCTCCAGCACGGTATCGTGCTCCGGGCAGTGTGGCTCGCCGGTGCGCGCGAACAGCAGGCGCAGGTAGTCGTAAATCTCGGTGACGGTGCCGACCGTGGAGCGTGGGTTGTGCGAGGTGGATTTTTGCTCGATCGAGATGGCGGGCGACAGGCCCTCGATGTGATCCACATCGGGTTTTTCCATGATGGAGAGGAACTGGCGCGCGTAGCTGGACAGCGATTCCACGTAGCGCCGCTGACCTTCGGCGTAAATGGTGTCGAAGGCGAGTGAGGACTTGCCCGAACCCGACAGGCCGGTGATGACAATGAGCTTGTCCCTGGGCAGGTCCAGGTCTATGTTCTTTAGATTGTGGGTGCGGGCGCCGCGAATGCGGAGGGTATGCATGCTGATTTTCCGTGAGCAACGTAAAGGGCGCCTCTAAAAATGCGTCTTTTGTCTTTATGCGGCGTTGTTGTCTGCTCGGAATGCGGGGCCGCGCAGCGGCAGACTGCGTGTACACTCCGCTTCCTCGCAGACAACGCCTTGCCTAAAGACAAAATCCACTATTTTTAGAGGCGCCCTAAACCTGCTACTATACGTCCACCATGGTGCAAAAGAAAACTCCCAGTATGGGCGAAAACGGCATGACCCCTACTGAGCGCCGCGCCACCTTTTCGCTGGCCGGGATCTACGCACTGCGGATGCTGGGTCTGTTCCTGATTCTGCCGGTGTTCTCGCTGTACGCCACGGATCACCTCGTAGGCGCTACCCCTATGCTGATCGGGCTGGCCATCGGCGCCTATGGCCTAAGCCAGGCCGTACTGCAGATCCCGTTTGGGATGTTGTCCGACCGCTTTGGACGCAAGCCCATTATCATTATCGGCCTGCTCCTGTTCGCCCTGGGCAGTGTGGTGGCTGCCCTCTCTGACACGATTTGGGGTGTCATCATCGGCCGCCTTCTGCAAGGTAGCGGGGCGATCGCCGCGGCGGTGATGGCGCTGGCGGCCGACCTCACTCGCGAGGAGCAGCGCACCAAGGCGATGGCGGTGATCGGCACCACGATAGGGTTATCCTTCGCCGTGGCGCTGGTCGCAGGCCCCCTGCTCAATAGCTGGATAGGCGTGCCCGGCATCTTTTGGCTGACCGCCGTGTTGGCAATAGGCGGCATGGGGGTGTTGAAGCTGGGCGTCCCGCAGCATGTAGACAGCCGCTTTCATCGTGACGCCGAGGCCATGCCCTCCAAGTTTGCAGCGGTGTTCAGCGACGCGCAGCTCATGCGGCTCAATTTCGGGATTCTGGCCTTGCACGCCATGTTGATGGCGAGTTTCGTCGCCTTGCCGCTTGCCTTGCGCGGCCCTGCGGAGCTGCCTAGCGAGCATCACTGGTGGGTGTATCTGCCGGTCATGCTGGTTGCGATAGCGGTCATGGTGCCGTTTGTGATTGTGGCCGAGAAGCGCCGCCGCATGAAACAGGTCTTTGTCGGGGCGATCGTGCTGCTGGGGTTGTCGGAACTGGGCCTGATTGCAGGGTATGGGTCCGTGGCCGGGATTACCGTGGCGCTGTTGCTGTTTTTCACGGCCTTTAATATCCTGGAGGCAACGCTGCCCTCGCTCATCTCCAAGGTAGCGCCCGCAGACAGCAAGGGCACGGCAATGGGGATTTACTCCACCTCGCAGTTCATCGGCGCCTTCATAGGCGGGGGGGCGGGGGGTTGGTTGCTGGGCGCGTATGGAATCGCCGCCGTGTTCGGGTTTTGCGCCCTGATGGCGGCCGCGTGGGTGCTGGTGGCAGTGGGTATGCCCAGCCCGCGCTATCTCAGAAACCAGATGGTCAATGTCGGAACGGTTGACGCCGAGCGGGCATACGAGCTGGCCTCCCTGTTCAAAAAGGTGCCGGGCGTGATCGAGGCGGTGGTCGTCGCGGAAGAGGGCGTCGCCTATTTGAAGGTGGACAGCGCGCTGCTCGATGAGGCGGCGCTGCGTGAATTTTCCGCAGCCAAGGCGTAATATCTATAAGCATGTAGGGCCGAATTCATTCGGCCAACCATTAAGAGGAGAGAGTTATGGCAAGAGGTGTAAATAAAGTCATCCTGATCGGCAATCTGGGCAAAGACCCGGAGGTGCGCTACATGCCGAGCGGCGGCGCGGTGGCCAATGTCACCCTCGCCACCAGCGAGTCCTGGAAGGATAAGACCACCGGTGAAAAAAAAGAGAGTACAGAATGGCACAACGTGGTGTTTTTCAACCGTCTCGCCGAGATTGCCGGTGAATACCTCAAAAAAGGCGCGAAGGTCTATATCGAAGGCTCTCTGCGCACTGAGAAGTATCAGGACAAAAACACCGGCGCCGACCGCTATACCACAAAAATCATCGCCAACGACATGCAAATGCTCGATAGCCGCGGAGGTCAGGGCAGCCCGAGCTATCAGCCGGAAACGGGCGGTGGTGCTGAGCCGGGACCCAAGTCAGCGGCTACGTCCGCAGCCGATACCCTCGATGATGATATTCCGTTCTAAAATGCAGGGGCTAGGAGCTAGGGACTAGGGAAAACAAATTTACCCCCAGCCCCCGCTCCCTAGTCCCTAGCCCCTGTAGCTATGTCCCAAGCCTCTCGCAAAAAAAATCCCGGCAATCCCTTTGCGCCGTTGGCACGCCGCCTGGGTCCGCGCCTGCGTGAAGGCGCGTTGTTTTTGGGCGGTGCGATTGCCGTGTATCTATGGGCGTCGCTCGCTAGTTACCAGCCTTCGGACCCGGGCTGGTGGCACAGTGACGCCGCAGGCCACGTAGCCAATAGAGGAGGAGTTGCGGGGGCGTGGTTTGCCGATGTCTTCTTACACCTGTTTGGCTACCTTGCTTACCTGTTTCCGCTGATGATCGGCTACGCCGGTTGGGCGGTGTTCAAACGGCGTCACAGCAGTGAAGAGTTCGATCCGCGCCATTTGATACTGGCCGGCGTCGGCTTTATGCTGGCGCTCATGGCGGGCGCAGGGCTGGCGACGTTGCACATCTTCCCCGCGACCATGCCGGAGAGCGCCGGCGGCATCCTTGGCGAAGAGGTTGCAAAGGGTCTGGTAGGCGCATTCAATCCTCTCGGCGCGACACTGTTGATGCTGGCCTTGTTTCTGACCGGCGTGACCTTGGCGACGGGCCTTTCCTGGCTGTGGCTGACCGATACCCTGGGCCGCCTTACTCTCACCCTCATGGCAAGACTCAGACCGCTGTGGCTAGATCTGCAGGAGCGCTGGGCCGGACGCCGTGCGCGCATCCTGCGCGATGAGACGGTGACGGCGCAGCGCATCAAGACAGGCAAGCGGACGCCGCCGCGCATCGAGCCAGTCATCAAGAATCTCGAACTGAGCGAACGGGTGGAGAAGGAGCGTCAGGTGCCTATGTTCGACCAGCCCGCCGGTTCCTTGCCGCCGTTGTCGTTGCTCGACCCTCCCGAACCCGCGCAGCAAGGTCTCTCTGACGACGCGCTGCAGGCCATGTCGCGCCAGGTTGAGTTGAAACTCCTCGACTTCGGCATCGAGGTGCAAGTGGTCGCCGTGCATCCCGGCCCGGTGATCACGCGCTTTGAGTTGCAGCCTACGCCGGGTTTGAAGGTCAACCAGATCACCAATCTGGTGAAAGACCTCGCACGCAGTTTGTCCGTGCCCAGCGTACGTATCGTTGAGGTCATTCCCGGCAAGCCGGTGATCGGGCTGGAAATACCCAATGAGCGGCGCAGCCTGGTACGGCTCTCTGAGACACTTCAGTCCAAAGAATACAACGACGCGGCATCAAAGCTCACGCTCGCCTTGGGCATGGACATCAGCGGTCATCCGGTGGTGGTGGATCTCGCCAAGATGCCGCACCTGCTGGTGGCCGGTACCACCGGCTCGGGCAAATCGGTAGCGATCAACGCCATGATCTTGAGTCTCCTCTTCAACGCCAAGCCCGACGAGGTGCGTCTGATCCTGATAGATCCGAAGATGCTGGAGCTTTCCATTTATGAAGGCATCCCGCACCTGTTGACACCGGTAGTCACCGACATGAAGGAAGCGGCACACGCGCTGCGCTGGTGTGTCGCGGAGATGGACAAGCGGTATCGTTTAATGTCGGCGCTGGGGGTACGCAACATCGGCGGCTACAACAAACGCATCCATGAGGCCGAGGCGAGCGGTCAGCCTATCGCGCATCCGTTTCACACCCCCGTGGATGGACTGGCTACGCCGTTGCTTGAACCGGTCCCGTATATCGTCGTCGTCATTGATGAGCTGGCCGACATGATGATGGTGGTCGGCAAAAAAGTGGAAGACCTCATCGCACGCCTTGCGCAAAAGGCACGCGCCTCGGGCATCCACCTCATTCTCGCCACACAGCGGCCTTCGGTGGACGTGATTACCGGCCTCATCAAGGCCAATATCCCTTCGCGCATCGCCTTTCAGGTTTCCTCCAAGATAGATTCGCGTACCATCCTCGACCAGATGGGGGCCGAACAGTTATTGGGTCACGGCGATATGCTTTACATGCCGCCCGGGACCGGGATCCCTACTCGCATCCACGGCGCCTTTGTAGCCGACCACGAAGTGCACAAGGTCGCTGCCTATCTCAAGCGACAGGGTGCACCGGCCTATCTTGATGAAGTGCTGAGTGGCGGCGATGTGGAAGAACGAGGCAACTCTTTCGGCGAAGAGCTGTCCAACGCTGAGAGTGACCCTCTTTATGACCAGGCGCTCAACATCGTTACCGAGACCCGGCGCGCCTCGATATCCGGCATCCAGCGCCGCCTCAAGATCGGCTATAACCGCGCCGCACGGCTGATCGAGGAGATGGAACAGGCGGGCGTGGTCGGTCCCCTTCAATCCAATGGCTCGCGCGAGGTGCTGGCGCCACCACCGCGAGACTAGGAAATCTACCCATCAATCATTTACCGCAGAGGGCGCAGAGGAATGCGATCAAAAGTAGTTTGTTTCTCCTCTGCGTCCTCCGTGGTGAAGCTTTTTCACCGCAAGAGAGCACATGAGACATTTATCTAGAGTATCAGTAGTATCGTGCCTGCTGCTATGCGCCCCTCTTGCCGCCCCCGCAGCGCCGCTCACGGTCAAGCGGCTCAATGACTTCATCAACAACGTGCACGGTATGCAGGCCGATTTTCATCAATTGTTGATTGATAACAAGTCGAAGGCGGTTAAAGAGTCGAGTGGTACGCTGGTGATGCAGCGCCCCGGCAAATTTCGCTGGGAATATATCCGGCCATATCAGCAGACCATCGTCGCGGATGGTGAGAAGATCTGGATCTACGATGTTGAATTGGAGCAGGTGACCGTCAAGCTACTCGATGCAACGCTGGGCGGTACTCCGGCTGTATTATTGAGCGGTCAGAAAACAGTGTGGGAGAAGTTCAAGATCAAGGAGCTGGGTTCCAAAGATGGATTGGAGTGGGTCGAGTTGACCCCCAAAACACCTGACAACAATTTCGAGAGCGTGCGCCTGGGGTTCGGCGCGCATGATTTGGAAATGATGGAGCTGCTGGACAGCTTTGGCGCGACCACTCAATTACGCTTTACCCAACTGCAACGTAATCCTGTCCTCGATTCTTCCGTGTTCGTATTCACACCGCCGAAGGGCGTAGACATCATCGGTGAAGATGCCGCTATCGTCAAACCTTACCAGAAGTAGGCCAGAACAATCAGGCCGAACACGATCCGGTAATAAGCAAACGCCTCAAAGCTGTGGTGCGCAATAAATCGTAGCAGTGCTTTTACGGTAAGCAGGGCGCTGAGAAACGCCGCGAAAAATCCTACCGCAAACATGCCGAGATCATGGCTGTCGAGTAAACCCCAATTTTTGTAGAGGTCATACAGCGTCGCGCTGAACATGGTCGGGATGGCGAGAAAAAAGGAAAACTCAGCCGCCGCCTGACGCGACAGACCGAACAGCAAACCCCCCATGATCGTCGCACCCGAGCGTGAGGTGCCTGGAAAGAGTGATAGCGCCTGACATAGGCCGATCTTCAGGGCATGGTGCCAGCGCATCTCCTCCACAGTTTGAACGCGCGGCCGATAAGCTCTTCGCTCGATTAAGATAATAATAACGCCGCCCGCGACCAGCGCAATGGCGACGTTGAAGGGATGAAATAAATACTCCTTAATCATCTTGTGAAACGCCAACCCCAAGAAGGCGGCCGGAAGGAAGGCGATCATCAAGTGCGTCACAAATCGCCTGGCACTCGGGTCATGTGTGAGCCCGCGCGCGACCTCTGTGATCTTGACGCGATAATTCCAGCACACCGCGAGTATCGCGCCGAGCTGTATCGCAATCTCAAAGGTCTTGGCTTTTTCACCGGTGAAGTTGAGCAGATCGCCGGCAATAATCAAATGTCCAGTGCTGGAGATAGGCAGAAATTCTGTGACACCTTCAACGAGACCGAGCAGAAGGGCTTTTGCGTAAATAATAATATCCATTTTTATTTTCTATTCCTCTGCGGTAAAAAAAGCTTCACCACGGAGGTCGCGGAGGAGAAGTAAAATGTTTTAATCCTGTTCCCCTGCGTCCTCTGCGGTGTATATGGGTATTGTGCGCCGCACTGCGCTACACATGCTCCACGGCACTGCGGGCGAACAGATAGTCAAGCCAGAGATTGGTCAGATGTTCAGGTAGGCGATTTTGCGCGAGGCGTGCATCGAGGTTGTCGAGGTCTACCCAGTCGAGCGGCTGATCCTGGCCCGCGCAGGAAAAGACCGCGCGCGTGCGTTTGCCGGTAGCGGGATCAATCTGCCATTGCAGACACTGCGCGCAGACACCTTGCAGCATGCATTGCATGGGACTCCCCACTGAGCCGATTGCCTTTACCTTGTCACAAAAATAGCTGCTCAACCGCCCGGTGCGGGCTTCCTGCACCATACGCAAAAGACGCTCGCTGCCGATGGCGAGGAGGCGGTCTATTTTATTGAGGGAGAAAGCGGGCGCCTGTCCGGTTGGTTCCAACTCGCCGTCTGCGTAGTGTTTGACGATGTCAATGAAATCCCCCGTCATAGTACGATCTTGCGGTCTGCGCGGCGTGATGGGCGGGCCGCCCGCGGTGCACCATACCACCACATCGGCGGCCTCTTGTAACCGTTCCTGTAGGTACAGTTCGTCGGCGGTACGAAAACCGGCGAAATAGATCACCCGGTTGCCGGCGCGCCGCAGGGCGGGGCCTAAGGTAAGCATCACTGCTGCGCCGCGGCGTCCGCCTGCTACGAGGATAGTTTCGCCTTGCGGGATCTCGGTAGGCTTGCCGGTCGGCCCCATCAGCACGATGGGTTGACCAATCCGCAGCGTCGCGCACAGCCGCGAGCTGGCGCCGACTTCGAGCACCATAAGCGAGACGCAATCGGGATCGGTTTCGTGGGTGACGCCGGTAAGCGCCATAGTCTCGGTTTGCAGCCGGCTGCCTTCGATGATGGGACTTAGGCTTTCAAAGTTTTGCAGGCGGAAGAATTGGCCGGGGCGCAGATTACGTGCGGCGAGCGGGGCGCGCACTTGAAGTTCAACCACGCTGGGGCTGTGCCGGTGTACGCGCATGACGCGCGGCTGCAGCAGATCCCGCATCTGGGCATGGAACACGGGATGATCGTCAAGGCGTGCAGAGTCGGGCAGCAGTTTGGCCATGATGTGCGGATAACTGCGCAGGGCCGAGGCGATGGCCTTGACCACGCTGCCGTGGAATACCGGATGCGTGTCGCCGATGAAGCTGACGCGGTGGTCGTCCTTTGCATATGAGGTAAAGGGCCCGAACTCAACCTCCTTGCAGTGTGCAGCCTGCTCAAGCTTTTGCAAGATACTGTCTTGTTCCTGATAAGGCTGAAAGTGATCGCCCTGCATGGTGAAGCTGCCGGGGTGTTCGCGCTCGTAAATGGTGTTGGGTGTGGCGCCGGCGGCGATAAAGATCGCGCACGCGGGTAACGTGACTTCCTCATTCGTTGCTGTCCATTTACCGTGCTCATCACGAACACGGCGGCGGCACACCAGCGCTTCGACGTGTTTGAAGCGATCCAGCACGGCGCGCACCGGCTCCAGGCCCTCGGCATAGAAGATACCTTCTTCCAGCGCCTTGCTGATCTCTTCATGATTGCGGATATAGGCGGGCGATTGATGCATCGTTTGGCGATAAACTACCGTCACACTGCCCCAGGTGCGCAACAGCGGTAAAAAGTTCGGTGCTTCGGAAGCCGCCGAGGCGCGAGTGCGTTCCGTGCGCACGGTGCGGCCGTGTTCAAGAAATTCTTCGAGTATCCCCAGCGACTCTTCATCCAATTGGCTGCGAATGCGCGCCTCGCCAAAGGCCCGCGCCAGGGTTTCATAACGCGCCAGGGTCTTTTCGATCTGGGCGATGTAATAGACCTGCACCTCGGTCGCCGTATCAATGCCGGTGAGCCCGCCTCCGATGACCACCGCGGGCATACGCACCTGCAGATTGGTGAGGCTGGTACTCTTGGCTGCGCCGGTGAGTTGCAGAGCCATGAGAAAATCATTGGCTTGGCGCATGCCGCGCGCCAGGGAATTTTCCATTGGCACCACCTTGGGGAGTCCCGCCCCCGTGGCGATGCTGACGTGGTCAAAACCAAGCCGCCAGGCGTCGTCGAGGGTGAGGGTGCCGCCCAGCCGCACGCCACCAAACACCTGAAACAAGGGCCGACGCGACAGACTTAAATAAATGAGCTTCAGAAAGTTTTTGTCCCAGCGCACGGTGATGCCGTATTCCGCCACCCCGCCGAAACCGGTCATGATGCGCGTGTCGAGCGATTCCTCCAGGGTCGAATAATCGCGCACCGGTTTTTGCACCAGCCCCTGCGGCAGCGGCTCGATCTTGAGGCCGTCAATGCCGACTACCGCGCAGCCTTCCATAGTGAGATGGTGGGCGAGGGTGAAGCCGGCCGGCCCCATCCCCGCAATCAGCACCTTGCGGCCATTGTAAGGTTTGGCCATATACTGTTGTCGGCGCAACGGGTTCCAGCGCGTCAGCAAATCATAAATCTCCACGCCCCAGGGAAGTTCCAGGACGTCGGTGAGGCAGCGCGTCTCGATCTGCGGGATGTCTACCGGGTCCTGCTTTTGATAGATGCAGCCCTTCATGCAGTCGTTGCAGATGCGGTGACCGGTGGCGGGCACCATGGGGTTGTCCACCATCGCCATCGCGAGCGCTGCTATGGTGTGGCCATCACGTTTCAAGGTGTGCATCTCGGAGATCTTTTCTTCCAGCGGACAGCCGGTGAGCGCCACGCCGAGCGGATTGATCTTTAAGCCGCGCTCCGGTTCCGCTTTCTTCTCCGGGAAGCCCTTGGAACAAAAATCGCCGTCGTGATCGTGGCAGTAGATGCAATAATTGACTTGATCCTGCACCGCGCGCGCGGACATGCGCGAATCGGTGAGCTTGAAGCCGTCACGCTTGCTCTGGTGATCGGGTGGTCCTTCCAGTCGTTGCAAGGGATCGTTTAGAGCTTTTTGAATGCTCACCAGGTGGGGGTAATCGAGCGGCCGCGGAAATTTGAAACTCGTCCAGCCGCTTACCGCTGCACGACCGTCTTCATCGTTGACGGCGCGGATGCACCAGCGGGTTAATTTTTCAATGGCTTCCGCATGGACTTCAGGGTTTTTGAGCCACTGCTCGGCGAGGCTTGCCACAGCACGCTCCCGATCCATCTCATTAAATGGAGAACTTGTCAGCGCCGTGCTAAGCCAGCTATCCAGCTCGGTAAAAGTCTCAGGCGGATCTTCCTTCAAGCGCCGCCGCGCGCGACGCTGTACAAATAATTTCTTAAAAGCAGATACGACATTGTGCGAGAGCGTGCGTGCTTGGGAGGTCTCGAGTTCCTGTTCGATATCGAACAGTTCGGCGATGAAATCTTCCAAATAGGGTGCACAGGCGAGCAGCAGTTCACTCTGCTCTAAGGGGGTCAATGACGTAGAGAGGGCGCGATAACTCAACAGCCCAGCATGCAAAGCCGTGTCATCCGCAGCAAGCCGGTTTAGAAACAGCTCATCAAGGCGGCGCAGGCCATGGATCCGGAACAGATCGGCAAAACCGAGACCATCAAAGGGAATATTAGGGGCAGCGGACACGTTCGATACTCTGCTTAGGCATCTTTCTACAGAGTAGCACGAACGGAGCTTATTTCGGAAAAAACTACCCCCATCGCAAGATGGTGAGATAAGCTTCTAAAAAGAATTAGTTCAGTAGGGCGGGTTAGCGAAGCGTAACCCGTCGAATGTATATCCATCATCGCATCCGGCGCAATGCGCTGTACTATTGCGTCCTACCGCGCTACAGATCACACTTTTTTCAAGAAACAAGTCTTGAGAACGATTGTACTTTTGCCTTCACGGCACTCAACTTCTTCATCTTTAGAAGTAAGATGGATGCTCTTAAATACATTTCCTCGTTTTAAAGTAATAGATGATCCTTTGACCTTTAAATCCTTAATAACTTGCACGGAATCACCCTCGTTGAGTTCATTTCCGTTGCTGTCTTTTACAGTCATGACCACCTCTCTTGAATGTTTAAACGCTTTTGCTGTTTCGTATTCACTTTACAGCTTCGTAGGGTGGGCACGCTGTTTGTGCCCACGCGCAATTAAGGAAGGGACGTTTGGTGAGGTGTGAAACAGGTGGGCACATACAGCGTGCCCACCCGACCCGGCTATTGCGCTAGGGCTCTTAAGTCCCCTATAGTTTTTAATTTTGATGTATCTTCGACTACAGGAGTAAATTTGCTCTTGCCACCCTCATAGGAATATTGACCGGTCAGACAAACCAACCACTCATCCAACGAGTCTATACTTTCAATGGGCAGGATTGCTGAGCTAGACTCCCATACTCCTGAAAGAAACAGACTTTTATGAATTCCTTTTGCCATGAACTCATGTGAAATTTCAAAAGTAACGTTTTCCTTTTTCGTTACACTGCCTTTCAGCGACCAAGGGCCACCAATTATCATATGGTCGCCTGGGTTTATTTGAACTCTAGTATCTTCTTTATTGCCAATATCTATATTCATGCTACCTTTAACTATCTCGGGTCCACCCTTTATTCCGTAGCCTATCAAGAAAAGAGCTCTTACCGCATAGCTCTGGACTATGGCAAACGTATCACGAACATCGTCAATGCAACTTTGTGATGTTTTAATTCCAGTTTTGCCAACACCGCGCCATAAGGTAGCCACGCCAGGGATAGAAAAAATATTCGCCTTTCCAGTCTGAGTATCGAAAGTTACTAGTGACTCTCTATCCTTGACTAGGTAAGAAAAAGTCTGACCTTTCCCACCTTTTGAGATTGAGTAGGTTACTGTGAATTGAGAAAAGTTCGCCCACATTGAAGAATAGTTGCAACTATCTATTTTTCCGCAATCATCACTACCAGTTGCATTTATTGGCAGAGTAAGTAGCAAAATTATAATGTATCTCTTCATTTTGCAGCCCTAGCAGTGATGTACTGCGGCAAGTAGTGTAGTCGGACCAAGTTAGCGCACCCAACTCATGCCTTCCCCTGCAACTGCAACAGTATCGCTTCGTTTTCCAGCGTCGAGGTGTCTTGCGTGATGGCCTCACCTGCGGCGATGGAGCGCAGCAGGCGGCGCATGATTTTGCCGGAGCGGGTCTTGGGGAGGTTGTCGGCGTAGCGGATGTCGTCGGGGCGGGCGATGGGGCCGATTTGTTCGGTGACCCAGGCGCGCAATTCTTTGGTGAGTGTTGCATCCACGCCGCCGGCGGGACGTGCACCGCGCAACACGACGTAGGCGAATACGGCTTCGCCTTTAATCTCGTCGGGTTTGCCGACCACGGCGGCCTCGGCGACGCGCG
>DATMXC010000119.1:0-10015 GCA_035561915.1 Gammaproteobacteria bacterium | reverse complement strand
ATAAAGTTATATTCATTGCGTTCTTGGCGACTTTGCGTCTTTGCGTGAAATCATTAAATCAACGAAACGCTTGAACAGCGGGATCACATCGTGCGGCCCCGGACCTGCCTCAGGGTGACCTTGAAAACTAAACGCGGCCCGGTCGGTACGTTCGACACCCTGCAGCGAGCCGTCGAATAAGGATTTATGCGTGGCGCGCAGAGTGGACGGCAGTGTCGCCTCATCCACCGCGAAGCCGTGATTCTGGCTGGTGATGAGCACGCGACCGGTCGCCAGATCCTGCACCGGATGATTGGCGCCGTGGTGGCCGAATTTCATCTTCACGGTCTTCGCGCCGCTGGCAAGCGCCAACAGTTGATGGCCGAGACAGATTCCGAACACCGGCACGCCCGTATCCACAATCTTGGCGATGGCGCGGATGGCGTAGTCGCAAGGCTCCGGGTCTCCGGGGCCGTTGGAAAGAAATACCCCGTCCGGCTGCATGGCGAGCACCTGCTCGGCAGATGTTTGAGCGGGCACCACCGTCACGCGGCAACCCGAATCCACCAGCACCCGCAGTATGGTGCGCTTGATGCCGTAATCATAGGCCACTACGTGGTAAGGCAACTGTTCTTTTGGAGTAGCATCCGTCCGGCCATCCTCTAACACCCAGCGTCCCTGACACCACTCATAGGGCTTGGGTGTCGTAACCACTTTGGCGAGATCCATGCCTTTAAGTCCGGGAAACGCACGCGCCCCGGCCAGCGCCTCGGCTTCGACGATGTTATCGCCCGCCATAATGCAGCCGTTCAGCGCGCCCTGCTCGCGCAACTTGCGTGTCAGCCTGCGCGTATCAATTCCGCAAATTCCAACCACCTTGTGCTGGCGCAGATAATCCTCCAAGGACTGTTCGGAGCGCCAACTGGAGATGAGCGGAGAGACTTCGCGGATTATCAGACCGCTCGCCACGACGGCGGGAGCATTGTCGTCTATCGGATTGCAGCCGACATTGCCGATATGGGGATAGGTGAGAGTGACGATCTGCCGGCAATAGGAAGGATCGGAGAGGATCTCCTGATAACCGGTCATGGCAGTATTAAACACCACTTCGCCGGTTGCCTGCCCCTCACTGCCAATAGACTCGCCTCGGAACAGTGTACCGTCTTCCAAAGCTAACAAGGCGGGCTTACGCAGGCTCATCTCTCACTCCGCATGTGAAAAGCGGGAAGGCGAACGAGTCGTCCTTCCCGCTTGGGGTTACTTATACAAACAGATGAAATTTTACTTTATCCGGCGATGACTGTCCATTGAAGCAGCCGGCTGTCTCGAATTACTTCAACCCCAAAACGTCCTGCATGTCGTACAGCCCACGCTCCTTGCCCATCAGCCAGCTCGCGGCGCGTAGTGCGCCGTGGGCGAAGGTCAGGCGGCTGGAGGCCTTGTGAGTGATCTCGACCCGCTCGCCGTCGCCCGCGAACAACACGGTATGGTCGCCCACGATGTCGCCGGCGCGGATGCTCTCAAAGCCAATGGTCTCACGCTGCCGCTCGGCGCCGGTTCCGCGGCTACGCCCGTAGACGGCGCACTCCTCCAGATTTCGCCCGAGTGCGGCGGCGATCACCTCCCCCATCCGCAGGGCCGTGCCGGAGGGGGCGTCGCGCTTGTGGCGGTGATGGGCTTCGGTGATTTCAATATCCGTCTCGTCCCCGATCGTTCGTGCAGCCAGTTCAAGCAGCTTAAAGCACAGATTCACCCCGACACTCATATTGGGCGCCAACACGATGGCGATCTCCTTGGCGGCGGCCGCGATTTCTTCACGCTGCGATGGTGTGAAGCCGGTGGTGCCGATCACCATGCGCCGTTTGTGTTCATGGCAATAAACGAGATTGTCGAGAGTGACGACGGGTTGGGTGAAATCTATCAGCACGTCGAAGGGCTTCTGCACCTTGGCGAGTCTGTCCACCACCTCGACGTCCAGCAACGGCACACCGGCAAGCCAGCCGGCGTCCTCGCCCGTCGCCGGACTGCCGGGCCGTGCGGTGGCGGCCGTCACCGTCCAATCCGGTTTTGCGTGGCAAGCCTGGATGATGCTCTTGCCCATGCGCCCGCCGGCGCCGCTGATGGCTAGTCTGATCATAATGTTAGGGGTTAGGAGTAGTTATATCTGCATATTCTCAAAGAACTTCTTGACGCCGTCGAGCCAGGAGCTGGCTTTCGGGTTGTGTTTCTTGCCGCCTTCTTGCAATGCCTGCTCGAATTCCGTTAGCAGGGCCTTTTGTTTGGCATTGAGATTGACCGGCGTCTCTACCATGACTTTACATAAGAGATCGCCCGTCGTGCCGCCGCGCAGCGGCTTCACGCCCTTGCCGCGCAGGCGGAACAACTTGCCGGATTGAGTCTCCGGGGGAACCTTGAGCTTGACCCGGCCGTCGAGCGTCGGCACATCGAGTTCGCCGCCCAGGGTCGCGGTGACAAAACTTACCGGCACTTCGCAAAACAGGTCGTTGTCCTCACGGCTGAAGATCGGGTGCTCGCGAATGCCGACCTGCACGTAAAGATCGCCAGGCGGGCCGCCGCTGTCGCTCGGCTCGCCTTCCCCCGACAAGCGGATCCGGTCGCCCGTGTCCACGCCGGCGGGCACCTGCACCGACAACGTCTTGTGCTCTTGAGTCCAGCCTTGTCCATGACAGGCGACGCAGGGATCGGAAATCAGTTTACCGCTACCGCGGCAGCGGGGACAGGTCTGTTGTATCGAGAAGAAACCCTGCTGCATGCGCACCTGCCCTTGACCGGCGCAGCTGGGGCAGCCCACGGGGCTGGTGCCCGGCTTGGCGCCGCTGCCACTACACACCTTGCAGGGCGTGCGGGTGGGGATGCGGATCTTGACGGTGGCACCGTGCACCGCGTCTTCCAGACTGAGATCGAGGTTATAGCGCAGATCCGCGCCGCCCTGTGGACGTCCACCCGCGCGGCCCGCGCCGAAGATATCGCCGAACACATCCCCGAAGATGTCGCTGAAGTTGGCGCCGCGCCCATGGCCCGCACCGGCCCCGGCGCCCGCAGCGGCGGACGGATCTACTCCGGCATGGCCGAACTGATCGTAGGCAGCGCGCTTGCGCGCGTCGGTGAGGACTTCATAGGCCTCTTTGGCCTCTTTGAATTTCTCTTCGGCCGCTTTATCGTCCGGGTTGCGATCCGGGTGATGCTTCATGGCGAGACGCCGATAGGCCTTCTTTAGATCGTCTTCGCTTGCGTTGCGAGCGACGCCCAGCACTTCGTAAAAATCTCGTTTCGCCATTGCGTGAATTTCCTGCTTGTGTAAAAAGCTACAGGCGCAGGGTTACCCCCGCGCCTGCGCTTATTCTTGAAAAACGGTTACCTGATTACTTCTTATTATCCTTCACCTCTTCAAACTCTGCATCCACAACATTACCATCGTCGGGGTTCGCGCCTGCATCCTGGCTCGTAGCGCCCGCCGTGTCAGCGCCCGCTTGAGGCTGCTGCGCATAGAGCCGCTCGGCCATTTTTCCGGAGGCTTCGGTCAGCTCGCGCGTCTTGGCCTCGATGGCCGCAGTGTCATCGTCCTTCATCGCCTCTTGCAGAGCCTTGATGGCGGATTCGATCTGTTCCTTCTCGCCGGCCTCAAGCTTGTCGCCCAGCTCCGTCATGGATTTGGTGGTGGCATGTATCATGGCGTCCGCCTGATTGCGCGCCGTCACCAGGGTATGGAACTTGCGGTCTTCCTCGGCGTGCGCCTCGGCATCCTTGACCATACGCTGCACTTCGTCTTCGGACAGGCCACTGGAGGCCTTGATGACGATGGACTGCTGCTTGCCGGTGGCCTTGTTCTTGGCGGATACATTCAAGATGCCGTTGGCGTCTATGTCGAACGACACCTCGATCTGCGGAACGCCTCGCGACGCGGGCGGAATATCGGCAAGATCAAAGCGACCCAGTGATTTGTTGGCCGCAGCGATTTCGCGTTCGCCTTGCAACACGTGCACGGTCACTGCGGTCTGGTTGTCATCGGCGGTGGAGAACACCTGCGCCGCCTTGGTCGGAATGGTGGTGTTTTTCTCGATGAGCTTGGTCATCACGCCGCCCATGGTCTCGATGCCCAGCGACAGTGGGGTGACATCGAGCAGCAGCACGTCTTTGACCTCGCCGCCCAGTACGCCGGCCTGAATCGCGGCGCCGATCGCCACGGCCTCGTCGGGGTTGACGTCCTTACGCGGTTCCTTGCCGAATAAATTCTTGACCGTCTCCTGCACCTTGGGCATGCGGGTCTGGCCGCCGACCATAATCACGTCATCAATCTGCGCGGTGGTGAGGCCGGCATCCTTGAGGGCGATCTTGCACGGCTCGATGGTGCGCTGGATCAACTCTTCGACCAGGGCTTCGAGTTTGGCGCGAGTCACCTTGATATTAAGGTGCTTGGGGCCGCTCGCATCCGCCGTGATATAAGGCAGATTCACTTCGGTCTGCTGGCTGGAAGACAATTCGATCTTGGCCTTCTCCGCGGCGTCCTTGAGGCGTTGCAGCGCAAGCGGGTCCTTGTGTACGTCTATCCCGGCGTCCTTTTTGAACTCGTCGGCCAGGTAATCAATCAGGCGCAGATCGAAATCCTCGCCACCGAGGAAGGTATCGCCGTTGGTGGACAACACCTCGAACTGGTGCTCGCCGTCCACTTCGGCGATTTCAATAATCGAAATATCAAAGGTGCCGCCGCCGAGATCGTAGACGGCGATCTTGGTGTCGCCGCGCTTTTTATCCATGCCATAGGCAAGCGCCGCAGCAGTCGGCTCATTGATGATGCGCTTGACCTCCAGGCCGGCGATGCGCCCGGCGTCTTTGGTGGCCTGACGCTGCGAGTCGTTGAAATAGGCGGGCACGGTGATCACCGCCTCGGTGACCGGTTCGCCCAGATAGTCCTCGGCGGTCTTCTTCATCTTCATCAGCACGCGCGCGGAAATCTCCGGCGGCGCGATCTTCTTGCCGTTGACCTCCACCCAGGCATCGCCATTGTCGGCGCCGACGATCTTGTAAGGCACCATCTTGATGTCGCGCTGCACGATGTCATCGGCGAATTTACGACCGATCAGGCGCTTGACTGCGAACAGGGTATTCTTGGGATTGGTAACGGCCTGGCGCTTGGCGGACTGGCCGACCAGGATTTCGTTGTCGTTGGTGTAGGCGACGACAGAGGGCGTGGTGCGGTCTCCTTCGCTGTTTTCAATGACGCGCGGCTTGCCTCCCTCCATCACTGCCACACAGGAGTTGGTGGTGCCTAAATCTATACCTATTATCTTTGCCATATCAGCTATCTCCGGTTATTCGGGTAAAGGGCCTAAGGCCCGTCTAATTCAGGTATACGGTGTATATTGAGGCGGACGAGGCAATTTCAAGCCTGTCCGGGGTCTTCAGCGGTCGCTCCCGGCATCCCGCCTCCCGCGACATTAGTACGTCCCTGTACGTCAGCGGACTCCGGCGCCTTGGAAACAATGACCATCGCCGGGCGGATCAAACGGTCCTGGAGCAGATAGCCCTTTTGACAGACGAGCAACACCGTATTGGGCTCGGCATCGGCCCGCTCCTGTACCGACATGGCCTGGTGCAATTCCGGATTGAAACGTTCGCCTTGCGGGTTGAGTTCCTTGACTCCGAACTTCTCCAGGGCGTTTTGCAGCATCTTGCGGGTAAGCTCCATACCCTCGCGCAAACCCTTTACCGCATCCCCTGCACCTTGACTGACGGTTAACCCCAGCTCCAGGCTGTCTTTGACCGGCAGCAGTTCCTGTACGAACCTCTCCAGACCGTAACGGTGGGCATGCTCCAGATCCCGCTCGCCGCGGCGGCGCAGGTTGTCCAGGTCGGCCTTGGCCCTCAGCAGTTGGTTCCAGTGCTCGTCGGCCTTGTTACGGGCGTCCTGCAACAACAGGTGAACGTCCTCGGGGCCTTGCCCTGCGGATGCGTCGGGCGGTATGGCCTGCCCTTGGGGTTCGGTTGAATTCACTTCTATCTCCATAACCGCTCTCCATTAGCTACTCTAGCTACTCAACTTAAAATCTTTGCGACTTGGCGTTGGGCTTATTTAGTAAAAGCTGATTTGAGGCCCGTTCACGCCAGATTCAAGGCCGCGCTCAGCAACTTGGCAGTGGTGTCCACTACCGGGATGATGCGCTCATAGACCATACGCGTCGGTCCCACCACGCCCAGCACCCCTACGACCTTGCCATCCGCCTCATAGGCCGAGGTGACCACACTATACTCTTGCAGGGATTCGTGACCCGACTCCGCTCCAATAAAAATCTGCACCCCGCGGGCGCTGAGGCACTGATCCAGTAAATGCAGTATATCGCGGCGGTGATTGAAGGCTTCGAACAACTGCCGCAACTTGTCCACACTCGACATCTCCGGCAGGTTCAGCAAATTCGCCTGACCACCCATCAGATAATCGCCCGCCTGAGGGACGCTTGGAAAGCCCTTTTCGGTCATTTCCACCGCCATCAGCATCATTTGATTGATGTGTTCGCGGGTCTCATGCAACTCCTTCAGCAGGTTATCGCGCACGCTAAAGACATCCTGACCGGCAAAGCCCGCGTTCAGATAGTTGGCCACGTGCTGCAGCTCGTTCGCACTGTATTGACGCTCGGTCTGAATGATCCGGTTCTGCACATCACGCTCATTGGTCACCAGAATGACCAGTACCCGTTGCTCCGACAAGGGCAGAAACTCGACCTGGCGCAGCGTCACATGCTCACGGCGCGGCAACATCACCACGCTGGCAAGCTGGGTGACCTCCGACAGTAAACTCGACGCGGTCTCCAGCAGGTCCTGTGTGTCCTTGTTCGGGTCGAGATGATGCTTGAAGGTATCCACCTCGCCCTGGCCCAGGGACTGGATCGTGATCAGGCTGTCCACAAAAAAGCGATACCCCTGAACCGTGGGGATACGCCCCGCCGAGACGTGCGGCGAGGTAATCAGGTTAAGGTCTTCTAGATCGGCCAGCACATTGCGCACGGTCGCGGCGCTGATGTCCATGCCGGTGTCGCGCGCCAGCGCGCGCGAGCTGATAGGTTGCCCCTCGCGTATATAACGCCCGACCAACGCCTTCAAAAGGAGTTGGGCACGTTCACTGATGATATGTTGAGTCGCCACGGTTAATACCTGACCCATTTTAGCAGTCTCAGGGCGAGAGTGCTAAATCAAATTACCAACCCCCTCCCTGGCTGTCAATAACCGGGCATTCCATGGCTATTCCCCGTCAAATAAGATATAGCTGCAAATCAGGCTATGTGCTAACTTGAATACAAAAAAAGGACAGGAAAAATGGGACAACCCTTCAACTGTGTAGGCCTGATAGGCCGGTACGGCGATTCCAGCGTTGGGGATACCCTCAAGACGCTGAGCAATTACCTAAAGCACCGGGCTATCAAGGTGTGGTTAGAAGAGGCCACCGCAAATCGGGTGCCTGACCACGGTCTTGAGACGGCCTCACTTTCGACCATGGGCACTTCCTGCGACCTGGTGATTGTGGTGGGCGGTGACGGCACACTGCTCAACGCCGCGCGCGCGCTGGTCGGCTATTCTATCCCCTTACTGGGGATCAACCTTGGCCGGCTCGGCTTTCTGGTGGACCTTTCGGCGAGCGAGATGCTGGTGAGGCTGGACGAAATCCTGGACGGCCACTATCTCCAGGAGGAGCGCATCCTGCTGCATGCGGAAATCCTGCGCGAAGGGAAGTGCGTGAGCAGCAGCGATGCCCTCAACGACGTGGTCGTGCACAAGTGGAACGTGGCGCGCATGATCGAGCTCGACACTTACATCAATGGCCAGTTCGTCAACAACCATCGTTCCGACGGCATCATTATCGCCACACCCACCGGCTCCACGGCCTATGCCTTGTCGAGCGGCGGGCCGATCCTGCACCCCGCCCTGGACGCCATCGTGCTGGTGCCGATCTGCCCCCACACGATGAGCAACCGGCCCATCGTGGTGCAAGGCGGCAGCCAGATCGAGATCGTGGTGAAAGAAAGCGCCCGCTCGCACGCGCAGGTGACCTGCGACGGCCAGATCACTCTAAACCTCGCACCCGGCGACCTCATCAAGATCCAAAAGAAGGACCAGCCGATACGCCTGCTCCACCCCGCCAACCATGACCCCTACGCGATTCTGCGGGCCAAGCTGCACTGGGGAGGGCACCTGTAATCTATAAATAATTTACCGCAGAGGACGCAGAGGAATACCATCAAGAAGATTTTGTTTCACCTCCGCGTCCTCTGCGGTGAAGCTTTTTCATCTTATGGATACGCTTTAAGTCTTTTATGCTTACCCACATCGCCATTCGTGATTTTGCGCTGATCGAGCACCTGGAGTTGGACTTCGGCAGCGGCCTCACCGTGCTCACCGGCGAGACAGGCGCGGGCAAGTCCATCCTCATAGACGCGCTGAACCTGGCGCTGGGGGACCGCACCGACAGCACGGTGGTTCGCAGCGGCAGCGAACGCGCCGAGATCCGCGCCGTGTTTGATATCGGTGCGCTGCCGGCTGTCAAACACTGGCTTGCGGAACACGACATCGAGGCCGATGACGAGTGTCTGCTGCGCCGCGCCATCACCCAGGAAGGCCGTTCGCGTGGCTATATCAACGACAACCCCGTCACCCTGCAATCCTTGCAGGAGTTGGGTGAAATGCTGGTGGATATCCACGGCCAGCACGAACACCAATCCCTGCTGCGTACCGAGATGCAGCGCCAGATGCTCGATGACTACGCCGGCCACGCCGCGCTACTCAATGCAGTGGCGGCTCTTTATCAACGCTGGAAAGCGGCGGTTAAAGAACTGGCCGAACTGGAGCGCAGCACCGCACAAGACCGCGCGCGCGGGGAGTTACTGCGCCACCATGTACAGGAACTCTCCGCCCTGCAATTAGGCGCTTCAGAGTGGACGGATCTCAACGAGGAACTCAGCCGTCTCGCTCATGCCGGGCGTCTGATGGACACGTGTCAAAACGCCCTCGACCGCCTCTACGAGGCCGACGACGGTGCGCTGTACAGCACACTGACCAGCCTCCAGAAAGACCTCGGCGCGATGCAGGGATTGGATCACCGTCTTGATCCGCTAACTCCACTGCTCGAAGGTGCCGCGATTCAGATTCGAGAGGCCGCCGACGAGCTGCGTCACTATCTCGATAAACTCGATCTCGATCCACAGCGCCTGCAGTCGGTGGAGCAACGTCTCGGCAGCATTCACGATCTCGCCCGCAAACATCAGGTCGCCCCTGAAGCGCTGCCCGATCTGCTTGCTCGCCTCACTCAAGAACTCGCCGCACTGCAAAACAGCGATCAGCGCCAGGGTGAATTAAAAGATCTCATCTCAGCGCACCGCAACACCTATCTGGAGCAGGCTGAGGCGCTCAGGCTAGGCCGCGCCAAGGCGGCGCGCACGCTGAGTGAGCGGGTCACCGCGGCCATGCAGCAACTCAACATGGCGGGCGGATGTTTTGAGGTGAAGCTGGAATCGTTGCCTGAAGAGCAGTACTCGGCGACGGGTAAAGAGCGCGTGGAATTTCTGGTGAGTGCTAATCCCGGTCAGCCCCTGAAACCGCTCAACAAGGTCGCCTCAGGGGGTGAGCTGTCGCGCATCAGCCTTGCCATCCAGGTCATCACCGCCCAGAACGGCCGCATTCCCACGCTGATCTTCGATGAGGTAGATGTAGGCATCGGCGGAGCGGTCGCCGAGATCGTCGGACAGCAATTGTACGCCTTGAGCCAAACCCGGCAAGTCCTCTGCGTAACGCACTTGCCGCAGGTCGCCGCCCAAGGCCATCACCATTTGCAGGTGAACAAACAAACCGGCAAAGGCGTCACCCAGATCAGTCTCAAGGAATTATCTTCGGAGGAGCGCGCCGACGAGATCGCCCGTATGCTGGGCGGCGTCAAGATCACCGAGCAGACGCGCTCGCACGCCGTCGAAATGCTTGCGCAGGCGCAGTCGAAAGAACAGAAGCTAAAAAAAACCCGGCGCAACTCCGGTTA
>DATMXC010000118.1:0-9388 GCA_035561915.1 Gammaproteobacteria bacterium | reverse complement strand
GCGCTGTTTGGCCCACGGCTGCCCGGCCAAATCCTGACTGAGGTCGGCGGCATAAAATTCCGCATTGCGGATACCGTTGCGTTGCGCATTGTCCTGCGCGCGCCGAATCAGTTTTGCCTCGCCCTCTACGCCGATGACATGGGCGGCATGGCGCGCCAGAGGCAAGGTGAAGTTGCCGAGTCCACAGAATAAATCCAGTACGCGCTCGTGCGCTCCCGGCTGAAGAAGTTCGATCACGAAGAATCAATGGGGTCAGACACGATTGATTTTGAATTGTTCTGATTTTCTATCCCCACCCCTGGCTTCCGGCTCAACTCGTCTCTCCAATCGCTTTTGAATGCGTTGCTTGAACCGGTCATTTCCTAACACCCAGGCTTTATTTGTCGCTTCTCTTATTTCGGTGATGCTTTTTTCAGGAATGTGATGCTTGAATAGCTGGCGGTATGCAGCCTGACGCTCTTCGTTTGTCTTGCCCAAGCGCCGGTATTCAAGATACGGCATCACCAAATCATTCGGCTGCCCCAAGGCGTTGTGATGATAACTTGACCAGGGATGCTCAGACGGATGCGATACCATGCCTGCCCGTACCGGATTTAACTCTATGTAGCGCATGCACGTCAATAGGTAGGCTTCGGTATCAATCAGGGTGGCTTTGTAGCGGCCTTCCCACAGTGTGCCGGTGCGCTGGTAGCAGTAGTTGAAGTACTGCACATAGTAACGCCCCAGCATTTGCATGGCTTTGGGCAGACTCTGTTCTTGGTGCGGTGTAATGAGTAAATGTACGTGGTTGGTCATCAGTACATAGGCATGAATATCACAGCCGTGGTGGTCGCAGGCTAACTGCAACTTTTCAAGATAGAAACGGTAGTCTGCGTCGACACAGAAGATTTCTGTACGATTGTTGCCGCGCAGGATGACATGTTGCGGTTGGCCGGGAATCACAAATCTAGGTAAGCGCGCCATTGCCTGCCTCCAGCTTCATAGGAATAGGCACTGTACTGCGTTTTCAATCAAATATCAATCGAGTCTGACCCCATTGATTCGATTCTGTGATTCTGTGTGATTCTGTGTGCGGGAAAACCGCATGCACGGTTTGATGAGGGAGGGCAGGTGAGAGCCTGCTCTCTACTCTACCCGTGCTTTCTGTTTTCCGGTTGAGTATGTAATTTAGCGGGTCACAATATTGGCCCCGGATCTACTACCAGTTGGCACGGTCCAGAATCGGTCTTTTTGTCGTTGAAATACATATCATAGTCATAGAGCGTGAAATCCTTACCTTCACCCGTCCACTCCCATTTTCGCCATTTATACTTAAGATTAAACTCGCATCCCAAGTAATTGCTATAGATATAGCGGTAACTAACATTTAGATAACTAAAGTGATAGTGCCACTTCATTACTTTTCTACTTTTACGGCACGGATATGGGAAAATCCATTTCCAACAAACTGACCAATAAGTCTCGATAACTTCAATATACTCTGCCATAATTTTTCTCCAAAATGCCTAATGTTAAATTAAGGGGCGCGCTTTAGCGCGTCCGCTGGAACGCCTTGTTGGGCAGCGTGTATCCGATTCAGACAGAAATAATGCCCGCTTCCTAAACAAAAGCAATGTTGAGTCAAGAGCGGATTTGACCCCCTTTCATTTAAGGCGATACATTCAGATGGAATTGAGTTCAAAACCAGTGATCGTCACGACGATTGTTGAGGTTTGAGCTTCATGGTGCTTAAGCGCAGTACCGCACCCAATAACAAAGACGGCGACCTGGTGGCTGTAGAACATCGAGACCGCCCATCATGGCTAACGCTTGAGGTTGATTGCATCCGCAATCCGATGTGGCGCCGCTACGGAGATCTGATTTGCAGTGTTTGCATTTAATTGCCTCCGAATGTATTTGCTCCTTGCAGTAAGGACAAGTTCCTTCATGCGAGGGCCTTTCAGGAGCTACCGAAGAACCACAATGTTTGCACTTGGTGGCATCATCTCTTATCTCCTCTTTACAATATGGACAATCGCGAGTTTTGTTTGCTTTAGCCATATCAATTACTCCTCTATTTTTTGACTGCAACCTTACGGAACTAAAACCGTAATCGGCTTATTGTCCGGACAGACGCCAGTTTTTTTAAATGCCATAAATGCCAGGGTCAGGTCTTGCACACACATCGCTCACATGAATGAGTTCTATTGCTGCTATTGCTGGGTAGGGGTAAAGCACTACAGTATCCGTACGTACTGAGTAAGGCCCATACGGACTAGATTAAACGCTATATTTTGTTTCATGGCAAGCGGCATCCGGGTCACACGCGAGGGTCAAGTCTTGACATAACGCTTTCACCCTTGATTCTCTAACCATGCCTAGCTAAACGCTGCGCAACGAGCGCATTCAGCGACACGCCAGCTTGCGCGGCCTCGATGGCGAGCGCTCGATGAACACGCCTATCGATCCGCACGTTAAAGCTTCCACTGTACTCGCGGCGAGCCGGTGCAACCGGAACAGGTTCCCCGCGCTTCTCGTAGCTCTCTCGGACGCCGGCCCAGGCTTCGGCCAGTTCGTTAAGGGCTTGCTCCGGCGTGGCCGCGAAAGCCGACACGCTCGGCAATTCAACAAAGTGCGCCAGATAGTCGCCCTCGTCGTCCTGGTACACATTGACGGTAAAACCGTCGAATCGGTCAGTCGTTGCCATTTTCGCTCTCCAACTGTGTAATGAATTGCTCGACCTGATAACCCTTGGCCTTGCCGTCGCGGGCCTCCTGAATTGACAGGCGATACCCGGTAGGTGAGTACCAGATTTGATGACTGCCGCGCTGGTGGTCGAAAGTCCAGCTAGCGCCGCGTAGTAGTTGTTGCAAGTCCTTGAACGACAGACCTTTCGGGCTGTTCAGGGCCTTGGCAATAAGTTTATCACGCTTTGCCATGATGTAACTATATGCAGTTGCAAACAGTATGTCAATAACTGTAGGCGAAGCGTAGAGGTGAGTTCTGGTACGTTACGCCTGAGCAAGGGGGAAGGGACTAAGGCGTTTGGATCGTTAGGCACTATTTTCGTATTTTTCAAACAACGCGATGGATTCAACATGCGTGGTGTGGGGGAACATGTCCATCACACCTGCGCTGACCAGCGTATATCCCTGCTGCACCAGTTCCTGCGTATCTCGCGCCAAGGTGGCGGGGTTGCAGGAGACGTAGACGATGCGCGCGGCACCGAATGCGGAGAGTTGTTTGATGATCTCCAATGCGCCGGTGCGCGGCGGGTCGAGCAGGATTTTATCAAAGCGCTGTTTGGCCCACGGCTGCCCGGACAAATCCTGACTGAGGTCGGCGGCATAAAATTCCACATTGTGGATACCGTTGCGTTGAGCGTTGTCCTGCGCGCGCCGAATCAGTTTCGCATCCCCCTCCACGCCGGTGACATGGGCGGCATGCCGCGCCAGAGGCAGGGTGAAGTTGCCGAGTCCGCAGAATAAATCCAGCACGCGCTCGTGCGCTCCCGGCTGAAGCAGTTCGATCACGCGGCTTATCATGGCGCGATTGACATCGGCATTGATTTGCACGAAATCGGCCGGAGAAAAGAACAGTTCCAGATTAAATTCAGGCAGGCGGTAGCTTAAGAAGGCGGTCTCCGGCCATATCAGCGTCACGCTCTCTGGCCCGGCCGGTTGCAGGTAAATCTGCATGTTTTGCTGTTTGCCGAAGTCTTGCAGCTTGGCCAAATCAGTGTTGCCCAACTCCGCCAGATTGCGAAACACCAAGGCCGTGGCTTCGTCGCCCGCGGCCACTTCGATCTGGGGGATCGAGTTGTAGGTTTCCAGCCCGGCAATGAGTTCGCGCAGCGCCGGAAGCAATCCGCCCACGGGAGGATGCAGCACTTCACAGCGCTCTATATCGGCGAGCAACGAACTGCGCTTCTCGCGGAAGCCGATCAGTAATTTGCCTTTCTTGATGACAAACTTGACGCCCAGGCGCGCCCTGCGCCGGTAGCCCCAAGAGGGGCCGGTGAGCGGCGCAAGAACAGTCTTTGGTTCGACCCCGCCTATGTGTTTCAGGCTATCCAGCAACACCTGCTGTTTGGCTGCGATTTGCGCCGTGGGAGAGAGGTGCTGCAAGCTGCACCCGCCACAGATGTTGAAATGCGCGCAACGCGGTTCGACGCGATCGGGCGACGGCTTGATAATTTTCTCGACCTTCGCTTCGTCATAGCGTTTGCGCTGCTTGATATAGGTAAACAACACCTGCTCGCCCGGCAAGGCGCCTTCGATGAACAGCGCCTTGCCGTTGACATGCGCCACACCGCGCCCATCATGCGATAGCGACTCGATATGTGCCAAGACAGGCTCTTGTGAGAGAGGTTTATTACTGCGGGAGCGGCGGGGCATTGAGAAATAAGGTAGGGCCGAATTCACTCGGCCGGTTATGTTTGGCATCAATGCCAGGCGGCGAGAAATTCGTTGAGGTGTGGTTTGCTTTCCTTAACCAGCACATCGCGTACAAGCTGACACTCTGTCGCATATTCCTCGGCCGTTAAGTGTCCGCGTATCAACTCAAAGCGCAGGTAGGTGAGATAGGTGTTAAGCACATCGGTCTCGCAATAGTTGCGGATGGCGGTGATTTCTCCGGCGAGATAGCTGTCCCACACCTGCGAGCCGTTCATGCCCATCTTGCCGGGAAATCCGAGCAGTGCCGCGATCTCATCGAGCGGCGCGTTGGCGCGCGGCTGATAGGCCGCGAGCACGTCCATCAAATCGGTGTGGCGGGCATGGAAGCGGCTTAGATAATTATTCCATTTGAAACTGCTGTCTTCTTCGCCGGTGTCCCAGTAACGCGGGCAGGCCACGCCGTGCAGCAGCGCGCGGTAATGCAGCACCGGCAGATCGAAGCCTCCGCCGTTCCAGGACACCAGGGTGGGTGTGTATTTTTCGATACCGTCGAAAAAGCGTTTGATTAGCTCGTGTTCGGGCGAATCCGGCTCGCCGAGCGACCAGACTTTAAGGTGCTCGCGCGAGCGCAGCACTGCGGAGATGGCAACGATGCGTTGCAGGTGCAGGCGCAGAAAATCCGAACCGCCGGTTTCCTGGCGGCGGGCGTGAAACATGACCTCGGCGACTTCTTTATCGCTCAATCCTTCGAGGTGATGTAATCTGCGCCCGCTCGCCACGTCGGGGACGGTTTCGATATCGAAAACCAGAACGTTCACACCCTCACCCCCCACCCTCTCCTACCCTCTACCCTCACCCTCATTCCCTCTCCCAAAGGGAGAGGGAAGAGCGAAGCGAAGGGTACCGAGCCGCAGCGCACTGCGTGCGAACTTATTCACTTTGGAGAGGGGATCGCCAATATTATTTTTGTTTCCAGGCGCCGCTACTGTCCTGATACCACCAGCCTGGTGCGGCATTCTCCACCCAGCGTCTGGCGAAAGCGTTGCGAATATCCGCCTCCCATTCGGGGTGGCCGTTGGCGGCGGCGATCTCCCGGTACAGCGCGCTGCGATCGGCATTTTCCTCACCGACCAGACGCTTCACGGCATTGCGGTCTTTGAGTGGCGTGGCGCCGGGGTCACGCTCCGCGACCAGGCCATTCGCCGCGAACCCTACCACACCACTGTCGTAGAGGGGGCTCAAGGAGGCGTTGCGTGCCCGCATCGAGGCGCGCAGATCGTCTATCGCCGGGCCGGCGATGTTGATATCGGCCTCGGCGGCTTGCGCCGGAGTAATCAACAGGTCGAGCGCGCCCCAAGCCAGCGACGGTAGCGGCGCACCGTGATAGAGGGAACTCTTGTCGGGCGACTTTTCAGGCGTCTTGGGCGCCGGTTGTTTTGCACCCCCGGCGGGCCTGCCCAGCACATCGCCGATGATGCGGTCGGCGGCCTTCTCGGCGGCGGCGGCAGGGAAATAGATGTTGACCGTAACGCAGGCCAGCAGGGTCAAGGGCAGAGTAAAGGAAAGTAGCGCGCGTTTTGTTTTCATAGAACCTCTTAATGAATAAAGTATAAGGATGTGATTTTACTGTACCACCGGACCTTCGCTCTGCGTGGCCTGTATGAGACGCTCTAGAAACACATCCCAGTCCACCTCTTTTGCGTAGCCTATCACATCTATGCGGGGGATACCGCCGCCCTTGACGATGTAGTAACCCTTATTGGCCTGTTCTACGCCGTCCATCGTACAGACGCCGTGTTGTAGACGACAAGTTAGACCCAAACGATTATAGGAAAATTCCTCGAAGAAGCGCAAAAAACTGCGCGACAACACGCCGCCTGCCCCGCCCAGGCTAGAGAGACTGTCCACTGCCTTTTGACTTATACGGTGCCGTGAGGTGTCGCCCTCGGGTGTGGCGAAGCGCGCGTCGAAGGCGACCGGGTTCCAGTTCTCCATGCGTAGATCGTGCACCGTCCCGTTGAGCCGCCCCTGGATGCGCCCAAAGGAGAATGTTTGTGTGAGCGTGTCGAGGTCCAGGTTGTCCATGTCCACATCGGCGGTCAACACCGGCGTTGTGCCTAAAGGATCGGCCAGACTCAGGTTGCGCACCACCACGTCGCCGTCGAAGACCTTCATCAGCAGCGCCCCGCCTATTTCCAGTTTGCCTTGTGAATAACTGAGCGCCGGAATGATGCCTGAGAGTTTTCCGTTCATATTGGGCCACTCCATCGCATTACTGAATGCTGACATGGACACCGGCGTGAGCGCGCCGGTCAGTTCGATGCGCTGGTTGGGCAGACCCATATTTTCCAGCTTGGCACTATCCATTTTTAGAACACCATCCAGCAATGGAATTTGCACACCCCCCGGCAGGTTGAAACCACCATTGACGGACTCCGCTTGTACCTTCGCCGCACCCAGCGTGAGCTTATAAACAGATCCGCCCTGCCATTGGAAATCGGACAGCATAGGTGTGTTGCCGCGGGTCCACGCTAAAGAGCCGTTGAGAGAGTGTAATTCGTAACGTCCCTGCTGATCCTTGATGTTGAAATTTTTCAGATCGGTCTTAATAAACTCAAGACCCCGGTCACTGTATTGCAACGTAGCCGCTAGGGCGCCGTCCCCTTGCAGAGCCTCGAACGCCGTGCCGCTCAACATCGCCTGCAGATATCGCTGATAAAATTGACCGGCCTTGGGTGTGTTGAGTTTGAGTGTCGCAGCCTGTATCCCTAATGGGTTACGGGACAGCGCCACCTGCGCCTCGGCCTGGACCACCGACGGGTGGTCGAGCATCAGGCGGCTGAGAGTGATGCGCTCTTTACTCCATTCACCGTCGGCATCGAGTTTCACCTCCTCACCGGAAAACTCCACAAACATCGGTGCGACATAGAGCTGGCCTTGATGAGGAGCGAGGCGCACCTGAAATTGCCAGCGCTCCCCGGGCTTAAGGGTGAGCATAAAATCGGAAGAAAGGTTCTGAGCGGCCTGTTGCCCGGAAGTTTCCGTGAAATGTAAGGCGCTGAGCTTGCCTGTCGTTTCGATCTTGCCGAGCTGCAACCCATGTCCCGCCAACTGTGCAGTCAGACTGAGTCCACCCTTGACAGTGTAATCTTTTGGCCATTCAAAAAAATCACCCAAACTCTGTGGAAGCCGTGCGATGTCGAGCGACTCGCCCTGGAATTGTACCCGCCAGTCCTGCCTTGGCGTGAAACTCCCACTCAAGCCCGCGTTGCCCTTCGCCAGGCCAAATCCCTGCAATGCAAAATGAATCTCTCCCGACCGGCGATCATAACCGAGGTCTGCCTTCCCCTGCTTACGGTCGAGCATAGGACTGTTGAGGCTTAGCAAGCCGTTTTGGCAACCTATAGGCCGGTCTTCGGCCATCACCAAAGGGCATTCTAATTTCAAACCATGCAAGCCGTGCAGTGGCTTTGGAAATTGCAGTTGGGAGATGGACAGCGCCAGCCGATCCGCGCCGCCGCCGGGAAGATCTACATCGAGATGTATGTCGCGCAGTTCCCAGCCGGATCCTCTGATAGAGGCAGCGTAAAAGTGCAGCGTGTCAACAGCATGCGCAGGCAGTGCGGCAAGACCGGTTAGCAACACTACAATATAAGGCGGTATTTTCATAATACCCTTACAATATTTCTCTGCGTCCTCCGCGGTGAAAAATTCAATTTAATCCGGAAAAACACCGGTGGACAAATAACGGTCGCCACGATCGCACACGATGGTGACGATCACGGCGTTTTCGACTTCTTGTGATAATCGCAACGCCGCCCACAGCGCGCCGCCGGAGGAGATTCCCGCGAAGATGCCCTCGCGCGCGGCGAGGGCGCGGGTGGTCTGCTCGGCGTCGGTCTGGGTCACATCAATAATCCTGTCCACCCTGGCGGGGTCATAAATCTTGGGGAGATACTCCTTGGGCCAGCGGCGGATACCGGGGATCTGTGAGCCATCGGTGGGTTGTACGCCGATGATCTGGATGGCGGGATTCTTTTCCTTGAAGAAGCGTGAGCAGCCCATGATGGTGCCGGTGGTGCCCATCGAGCTTACGAAGTGGGTTATTTTACCTTGCGTGCCGCGCCAGATCTCCGGGCCGGTGCCTTCGTAGTGGGCGCGGGGGTTGTCGGGGTTGGCAAACTGATCCAGCAATCGTCCCTTGCCTTCGTCGCGCAGCTTGAGCGCCAGATCGCGCGCGCCTTCCATGCCTTGTGCGCGCGTCACCTGGATGATCTCGGCGCCGAAGGCCTTCATCACGGCACTCCTTTCGGCGCTCATGTGCTCCGGCATGATGAGCGTCATCCGATAACCGCGAATCGCAGCGGCCATCGCCAGGGCGATGCCGGTGTTGCCGCTGGTCGCCTCAATCAGGGTGTCGCCGGGCTTAATCTCGCCGCGCGCCTCGGCGTGCTTGATCATGCTCATCGCGGGTCTATCCTTCACCGATCCCGCCGGATTGTTGCCTTCGAGTTTTGCGAGCAGAATATTACCGGTGTCGCCGGGCAGGCGCTGCAATCTCACCAACGGCGTATTTCCGATAAAGGATTCAATGGTGGGGAAGTGCATAGAAGTCATTTCAGCGGGCGAGCAGTGTTACATAGGCTACAGCGTGATCTTCCTCATCGGCGATGCTGAGGTGGCCGGCACTGATGCCCAATTTTTTAACGAGCGCCTTGGCCTTGCCGTAATACTCCAACACCGGCCTGCCTCCCTTTTCGTGGCCGACGCCGATCTGGCGCGGAGTCAAACCGCCGCTGAAGCCGGTGCCCATTGCCTTGGCGGCAGCCTCTTTGGCGGCGAAACGCTTGGCGAGAAAATGGGCAGGGCGGTCGTTATGCAAAAATTCGCTCATCTCATTGGGGGTGAGGATGCGCCGGGCGAATTTTTCCCCGTAACGCGCCAAGCTGGCCTGCATCCGCGCCACCCGCACGATGTCGGTACCCACGCCGAATATCCTGTCAACCATGCCG
>DATMXC010000117.1:0-7735 GCA_035561915.1 Gammaproteobacteria bacterium | reverse complement strand
CGTGACAGCGATACCAATGTGCACAATTACCGTGTCACCCTTTATACCATCCGGCTTGCGGAGACACTGCATCTGGAAAGCGCGCAAATTCGCAGCCTGATCGCCGGGGCATTCCTGCACGACGTAGGGAAAATCGGCATCAGCGATACTATCTTGTTAAAACAGGGGCCGCTGAGTGACGAAGAATTCAAGCTGATGCGTAATCACGTGCTGCTCGGTATGGATATCATCCAAAAATCCAACTGGCTGCGCCAGGCAGGGGACGTGGTGGAATTTCACCATGAGAAATTTGACGGGAGCGGTTACCTGCGCGGACTGAAGGGTGAGCAAATCCCGTTGCTGGCCAGGATATTTGCCGTAGTGGATGTGTTTGACGCCTTATCTTCCCGGCGCCCTTATAAGGAGGCATTCGATCTTGCCGAAGTCATGCGTATCATGCGCTCGAAGAGCGGGACGCATTTCGACCCACACCTGTTGAATATCTTTAACGGCATCGCAGAACCCCTCTATGCCGAGATCGGCCACGCCGGGGAGGAAAGGCTGACTGATCTATTAAATGGGCTGATCAGGCGCTATTTTTCGGGTCCCTCTCCTTACCTGCCATGACGTAAGGGCGTCCAAGATACGCCTCAATAATGCACAGAGTACCCACTTGTACCGACACGCCCCCGCCTTAATCCATTCTCGTGCTGCACAGGGATGTGCGAATGTCGCGGGCGCATGGATGCGCAGGAGCGACCTCTAAAAAATAAGATATTGATATTCAATAAGTTATAGAAATAATCTCGGAATACGCTGAACTTGGCATAAATTATGCTGTCTTCTGAGTACAGTGCCGTGTCGCCGGGCGTCAGCCTGGCCGGACATGGGATTGATGAAGTGTGGAATGTCTTTCCCCACTCAAATAGAGTAATGCGGCGACAGTGTTACGCTAAGCGAGTGCAAGATAGACATGTTGGGGGGTAGCCTAAAAAACTACCCCCATTTTTTTGTGCTGCACAGGGAAGTACGAATGTCGCGGGCGCATGGATGCGCAGAAGCGACCAATCAGCGAGCACTTCACATCTAAATGAAGATTGATCTCGCTCAACTTGGGTTTTATTGCAGTTTAGATGCGCTAATAACTCCACTGACCTGACAGGTCTCGCCCGAGGTGTATTTCAGGTTTAAGTTACTCATAACAAAGGCATCGTCCAGCAGCAGTATCTCCTTAGAAGACCAGGTACCCCCAAACCCGCCTGTGCAGGAAAACAGTCCTGAGGCCGAGATTCTCGAACCGTTTTGTGTATAGGTTCCCGCATAGCTGCAGGTACCGTCTCCTACGATGGCCTCCTGGATGTTCAGGTTATTATTATTGGTAGTGATCCCATACGCTGCACTGTGAAAAAACTGGCCATTATGAGCAGACTGCGTACAACCGCTGTTGATATTTGTAGCGCCGCCCAAATAAGTACCCACCGGGTTAAGCGGAGCAAAACTAAAGCGCGTAATGGCCAAGCTCCCGCTGATACCGTTCACCGTGTATTGCAGCACGCCGTTGTTGGCATCGCTAAAGGTCAAGGTGGCCGTCCCTACTACCGTTTCTACCACTAGATCAGGATTAAAGGGGGTGCCGAGCGCGGGGCCGACAGTGCGGATGAGATCACCTGTGACTTTATTGTTGATCACTGGGCCGGCCAGGATGAGAAACATGCCGGCGCCGGTTTGATCGTAGGTGAACCAACTCGCAGCCAGGGTGTTGCCCTGCTGGCCGATGTTCACGCCTTGCCCGTCTTGATCTGGATTCCACCACCAGTCTTGATAGTTAGTCGCTGCCCACAGGGGACTGGCTGTTAAAATCAATAAAACAGCCATAATAAAGCTGCGTGGTGTTGGCATGGAACTCTCCCTTTAAGTAAAGAGAATTGGTGGGCCGTGTAGGGGTCGAACCTACGACCTACTGATTAAGAGTCAGCTGCTCTACCAACTGAGCTAACGGCCCAAATATATTTTAGCGCGCGTAGCGCCTCGGCTCGCCCCCTTCTCCCTCCGGGAGAAGGGGTAGGGATGAGGGCGAAACGCCCTTATCTGTAAAAAACTGGGGTGAGCGATGGGGATCGAACCCACGACAACCGGAATCACAATCCGGGGCTCTACCAACTGAGCTACGCCCACCGTAATCGACTGCATGTTTGCCATCCCTGGCGAGACTTCAGTTCATTACATGAGCCCCAGCCAGTACATCCTGTACTGTCGTTCGCGGCTCCTAAGCCCGCCACTCACCCCTGTCGCTACGCGACCCCGCTACGCCCACCATCAAACCGGCTTAAGCGAGCATTATACCGGGACTCAAAGCGGGAGTCTCTAGTTTCAACGTGGCGCGCCCGGCAGGACTCGAACCTGCTACCCCCGGCTTAGAAGGCCGGTGCTCTATCCGGATGAGCTACGGGCGCGAGATGGTCGGGGTAGAGGGATTCGAACCCCCGACACCCTGCTCCCAAAGCAGGTGCGCTACCAGGCTGCGCTATACCCCGTATTGTTACTATTCTGATATCTACAGGTCTATCCTTGTTGCAGGCCCTTCGATACGCCTTCGGCTACTCCGAACAGGCTTGATATGCCCAAAGACTTGAATGGTGTAAATTTTAACAGAAGCCCGCACGGCCTGTCCCGATAATCGTAACCTAACCCTTGGTGAATTCATCAAGGCATGCGATGATTAGCCTCACAAATCCATCATAATCAATACCTCCCATGAGCGCCCAGATCATTGACGGCAAGGCCATTGCCGCGGGGTTACGCCTTAAACTCAAACAACGCATTAGCGAACGGCTTAGCGCGGGGCGACGTGCCCCAGGGCTCGCGGTGATTCTAGTGGGGAATAGCCCCGCCTCAGAGGTCTATGTAGCGAGTAAACGCAAAGCCTGCGCCGAGGTTGGGATAATTTCCCTGGCCCACGACCTTCCCGACGATGTCTCTCAGGAACGCCTGCTGGCCTTGATTGATGACCTGAACCACAACGACACCGTGGACGGCATACTGGTGCAACTCCCCCTGCCCGCGCACATAGATACCGAAACGGTGATCGAACGCATCCGCCCCGACAAGGATGTGGACGGGTTTCATCCTTATAATATAGGCCGCTTGGCCCTGCGCCTGCCTTTGCTACGGCCGTGCACACCCTATGGCGTGATGACGTTATTGGAAAACACGGGCGCAACGCTCACGGGCAAGCACGCGGTGGTGGTCGGCTCTTCGAATATCGTGGGACGGCCTATGGCCTTGGAGTTGTTGCTCGCCGGCTGCACGGTGACTATTTGTCACCGCTTCACCGCTGATCTCGCCACGCACGTCGCCGGCGCCGACATTGTAGTCGCCGCCGTCGGGAAACCTGGGCTCATCAAAGGGGCATGGATAAAGGCGGGGAGCATTATCATAGATGTCGGCATCACCCGCGATGCAACGGGTGCGCTGACCGGCGATGTCGAATTCGACGCAGCCAAACAACGCGCCGCCTGGATCACGCCCGTGCCGGGTGGTGTAGGGCCGATGACCGTGGTGACGCTGTTGCAAAATACCCTTTACGCGGCGGAGCAATTTCATAGTAATCAGCAGGTCGGCTCCAGCCGCTAGGCGGCTTCTCCCTAACAGGTTGTTGAAAAAGCGCGTCCGTGCGCCGCACGCAGGCTGTTTTTCAACAGCCTGCTAACCCTCTTTCCCGTCCTCAATGTCTATCCTCTCCATGCGCCGGTGGTGCGGTAGCGGCTGCATCGGGATCGGGCGTCATCGTCATAGTGTGATTCTCCTGCGTGTCCGGATTCTCCGCGCTGTGGTGGTGCTGATCGAGTTTGGGCAAGGCCATGACGCCGATTCCATAACGGTATACCACTTCGCCGCCGCGCCAGGCCGTATAGCCCAACAGCCCGGAACCCATCAGCAGCAATATTACAGAGAACGGCCTGATGGCAAGCCCGGCGTGATGCCGCCAGACCGATAAGGCCGCCAGCAGCAGGAAGACAACAAAGGTAGCAATCGCCCAGTTGCGATGTATCTTCATTGCCGCGTGCGACGGATCGTCATGCTCCACTGTGTTGTAAGCCCAAAAACCGAAGACGACGGTGATGACCGTAATACCTGCGCCTAGCCACAATGTCCAGCGCGCCAATATAGTGAACTCGTCACGCAGATTTGACGGTTTCATAAACACCGCCAGCACATGAAAGACTGCTGCAACGCTTAATAGTGCTACGGTGAAATGCACAAAAATCGGGTGCCAATTAGGTAAAATCATGCAGCGCAACTCCTTTATATACGCAGCTAAAGCTTATTTAGTGCACTGCCATCCGGCTTTAATTCTCTGAGTGCCGCGCCCTATCTCTCCCGCAGGAGAGATAGGGGCTTCCCCTCATCAATCCATTAGTTACTGGGCTTAATACTCACGATGCGATAGCCACCGCCCGACTTTTCCAGCTCAAAGTCCACCTTCATACCCGCCTGGATACCCTCCAATAAGGCGGCATCCTTGACCGGAAAACCCATAGTCATAGCCGGCCAGTTCAGGCTCGTTATGGGACCGTGCGAGAGATTGACCTTGCCTGTTTTAGCATCTATCCCCTTCACGGTACCCTGCCCGCGATGGGTGTTTTGCATCTGATCTCCCATACCGGACATGTTGTGATCTTTCATCTCACCCATGGGCTGATCCTTCATAGCAGGCATGTTATGCATGTCGGCATATAAGGGTGTGACAGAAACGCCGAGTACTCCGACTATTGCAATTGCGCTGTACATTTTCTTCATGTTGCCTCCTTAGGCTTAGGTTAGTTAAAAATATGAATCGTTTGGTTTGTGAAAAAAATTACCTGTACTATTTGTCCCGGCTGCCTTAGAACATGACACGCAAACCGGCAACCACTGCAAAATCATTAGTGCGCTCACCCTCACTGCGCGCGATGTCTGCGGCGCTGCCAAACTTATTGGTCCAGGACACGCCGATATACGGCGCGAACTCGCGCTTAATTTCGTAGCGCAGGCGCAGGCCGAATTCGATATCGTTGATGCCGGAACCGACGCCGAATTCCTCGACCTTTTGTGCGGCGGCATTGATCTCTATGCTCGGTTGCAGAATCAGGCGCTGCGTGAACAACAACTCATAACTGGCCTTGAGACGCGCGGAGAGGTCGCCGTCCTGGCTGATGAACAACGCCGGCGTTACTTCGAACCAGTACGGCGCCAACCCTTCAAAGCCGATCACGGCAAAGCCACGATCACGATCCTGCGCGCCGTAGAGACGGTCGTAGCGCAGCCCCGCCTGGAGATCCCAGAAGGGCGCCACCAAGCGGCTGTAGAGCGCTTGCGCCTCCCATTCGCCGCCGTTGTCGCCTGATTGGCGATCCGCGCCCTCAGTCCTCAGCCACAGCCTGTTGTAATCGCCGCCGATCCAGGCTTGCGCATCCCATTCCAAGGTGTCCGCGCCGCGCTTGTTGCGATACTCAAGTTGATCCACCAGCAGCGAGCTGAATGTCTGACGATCTTCCACCGGCTCAGGCCATCCCGGTTGCGCCGCCCTACTCGTTAGCGGCGTCAATACTACAAATATACCCACGGCGTAAACCCATAGGGGCTTGCTCATATACGATTTCATGTATGCGCTTCCTTATTAGGCTGGGATACGGACACCACACGGAACATGCCCATCTCCATGTGTAACAGCAGGTGACAATGAAACGCCCAGTCGCCCGCTGCGTCGGCGGTAATTAACAGCGACAGGCGCTCGCCCGGCTTCACGTTGATGGTGTGCTTGCGCGGCAAATAATCGCCCGCCCCGTTTTCCAGTTCCATAAACATGCCGTGCAAATGGATCGGATGATCCATCATGGTGTCGTTAATCATTATCAAACGCAGCCGCTCGCCGTACTGAAACACAATCGGCGCATTGGCTTCCGAGTAGGTTTTGCCATCGAACGACCACATGAAACGCTCCATGTTGCCGGTGAGATGCAGCTCAATTTCACGCCCGGGGGCACGCTTGTCGTGCATCGGTTTTACGCTGCGCAAATCGGTATACACCAGCACGCGCGTACCGGTGTTTTCCAGGCCGGTGCCGGGCTCGTGGAGGCGGCTGCGGGGCATCTCGGCGACCATCGAATTGCCGGGGCCATGGGTATCAGGACCGTGTTTCGTCACACCGCTCATGCCGGACATGTCCATGTCGTCCATCTTCATGCCCTGCATATCGTGCTGCATACCTCCATCACTGGACATGTCCATACCGTCCATCTTCATTCCAAGCATGTCGTGTTGCATGCTCCCGGCGTCCATGCCGGACATATCCATGCCTTCCATGTTCCCCATGCCCATATCGGCCATGGTGCGCAGGGGGGGTGGCCGCCGTTCGGGAATCGGCGCCATCAAGCCCTCGCGCGCCGTCAGCGTGCCGCGCGCATAACCGCTGCGGTCTATGGTCTCGGCAAAAATGGTGTAGGCACGCTCCTCCTGGGGCTCGACGATAACGTCATAGGTTTCCGCCACAGCGATGCGGAACTCTTCCACAGCCACCGGTTGCACGTTTTGCCCGTCTGCCTGCACCACTGTCATCTTGAGTCCCGGAATGCGCACGTCAAAGTACGTCATCGAGGAGCCATTGATAATGCGCAACCGGACACGCTCGCCGGGCCGGAACAGCCCGCTCCAGTTAGACACAGGCGCCAGCCCGTTCATCAAATAGGTGTAGGTGTAGCCGCTGACGTCCGCCAAATCGGTCGGCGACATGCGCATCCGCGCCCACATGAGACGTTCCGTTACCGTGGCGTCCCAGCCGTTTTTCGATAGGTCGCGGAAAAAGTCGCCTACTGTGCGTTGCTGGAAATTGTAGTAATTGCTTTGTTTTTTCAACTTGGCCAGCACATGGTGCGGATTTTCAAACGTCCAATCCGAGAGCATAATCACGTACTCGCGGTCGTAGGAAAACGGCTCCGGTTCAACAGGATCAATAATTATCGCCCCGTAGTGGCCCAACTGCTCCTGCATGCCGCTGTGACTGTGGTACCAATAGGTGCCGCTCTGCTTAACCGGGAATTGATAAGTGAAGGTCTCACCCGGTTTGATGCCCGCGAAACTCACACCTGGCACGCCGTCCATCGCCGCCGGCAAAATGAGGCCGTGCCAGTGTACGGACGTATCTTCATCGAGATCATTAGTCACGCGCAGGATAGCGTTTTGCCCTTCCCGCAAACGCACCAAAGGTCCCGGTATGGAGCCATTAACGGTGACGGCCTTCGCCTCCTGGTCTCCGATGCGTAGCGCCGTTCGCTGGATGCGCAGATCAATCGCTCGCGCATCTTCCCGGCTAGTCACGGCCTTGCGCAGCCCGGCGTATTCGGCGGCGTAGGCAGGTGCGAGTCTATCAAGCCCCGTCAACAGCCCCACTGCCGCCACACCTTTTAGAAAGTGACGTCTGGTGAGTTGTTCGGTTTTACTGTTCATTAAAAATATCTCCGCTAAGTGGGTGCGTGCACGGCGGAGCCGGCCGCAGACTGTATGGCGCAGGACGAACGGTGTTCAGATCTGGGGGTAACTCAACGCCGCCCGTAGTTCTCTAATGGTTATGCGCACAGCACAACCTTGCGGTTTTATACAAAACCGCGAACGATTAACTAGAGACTTTGGGGGGGTCTACTGGTGGTGGGAAGTACAATCCCGGTGACCGGGATGGTCAGAGGGATATAAAACATTGCAACAGAAGCGGTTGTTAGCG
>DATMXC010000116.1:0-4386 GCA_035561915.1 Gammaproteobacteria bacterium | reverse complement strand
CGCCGAATAACGCGCATGAAAATCATCGCTCACTACACGCGCCCAGATCACGCTGCAATCCTTGTGGAGATGAGTATTCGCGCCGAACACCCAATTGCGTTCGCTGCGAATAGCCTCGCTGTCAAAGTGGATCACTTGACCTAGCGCATGTACGCCCGTGTCGGTGCGTCCCGCGCAGATCACACGCACAGGATGATCGGCAACCTTGGCAAGCGCCTGCTCTACACACGCCTGCACACTGCGTACGTCCTCTTGCACCTGCCAGCCGCAGAACTGCGTGCCGTCGTATTCCACACCGAGGGCGATTCTCATGACTTGTCATTGTGAGCAGATTCGTTACCCACAGTGTAAACTCCACGAAAAATCTCGTCCACATCAATCGTTTAGGATTTCTTCGCCACCAAAGCCCAAGCTGAGCCGCCCTCGTTTTTACGGCATGATTAATTACCCCGGGAACTGTTTTTGAGGTTGGTGCGTCCTTACCTACATAATGAACGTGAAAATCTATGAACCCAGACAGCGAAAACCGTGATTCCTTTACAGAGGCACTCACCAGCGTGCTCGATGGCCTGTATGGGGCCGCCTTGCGCCTGGCCAAAAACCGCAGCGATGCCGAGGATCTGGTGGCCGAAACCGCCGCCAAGGCCTGGGCCAAGCGTGCCTCGCTCAAGGACCGGCAATGCTTCCGGGCTTGGATATTCCGCATCCTCACAAACACCTTCTTGAGCGAGTTCCGCAAACGCGCCTTGGTCCCACTCTATGAGCCGAGCGACCCGGAACATGAAGGGGACGAGCAACCGTTTTCAATCTTCGATCGGCTGCATCAACCTTTTTTGCTGTGGTGGAGCCATCCCGAGCAGGACTTCCTCGATCAGGTCATGCGTGAACAACTCGAACGTGCCATAGACGCCTTGCCCGAGTGCTTCCGCGTCGCCGTGATTCTCTCCGACCTGGAAGGTTTTAACTACAACGAGATCAGCACCATGCTCAAGATCCCCGTCGGCACCGTCCGCTCACGTCTCGCGCGCGGACGCGGCCTACTGCAAAAAGCCTTGTGGGGACTGGTGGAAGAAGCAGGTCGCGGCGCAAGCGCACACCGGCCTGCTGACTCAGCGGCATCCGGCACTATCATCCCACTGACCCGGCGCAACACAAGGAAAACACCATGAGTACGCCCAGAATTAATGCCATCCAATGTGAAGAGGCACTGAACCGGCTGTTCACTTACCTTGACCATGAGTTGCGCGGCCACCGGCACGCGGAGATGGAACGGCACCTAAAGACCTGTCGCTCATGTTTTTCGCGGGCAGAGTTTGAGCGTCGCCTCAAGTCCCAATTGACCGAGATGGCCCAGGAAAAGGCCCCTACAAGCCTTGAGCAACGCATCTTCGCGCTATTAAAGAGTTTTTAATGGGGGAAACACCATGGTCGCCGTCACCAGCAATCAACGCGAATTTATCTTCAGGGCGGTACAAGACATGTACAGCGAGGTGGCTAACTTACCTGACAAAATCTTCCACTTCCCCACCGGACGTGCGGCCTGTTTGTTTGCCGGTTATCACGTGGAACAGTTGGATGGGCTCCCCGCGACGGCGGTCGAGTCGTTCGCAGGAGTAGGCTGTCCGTTTGCCATTAGCGCAATACATAAAGGCGATACGGTGCTAGATATCGGTTCCGGCTCGGGGACTGACGCGTTGATCGCCGCGGCGCTGACCGGCCCGCATGGCAAGGTCTATGGGCTCGACATCACGGCGGCGATGCGCGAAAAGTTTCAGACTAACATTGAGCGCATGGGAGCCAACCACATCGAGGTGTTGGAAGGCAATGCCGAGCAGATCCCCTTGCCCGATAGTTCGATGGATGTGGTGACCAGCAATGGGGTATTGAATCTGGTCCCGGACAAACCCCGTGCCTTTGCCGAGATCTTTCGAGTCCTGCGTCCCGGCGGGCGGTTGCAGCTTGCCGATATCGTGCTCGCCAATCCGGTGTCCGATGAATGCCGGAAAAATCCGCAACTCTGGGCGGAGTGCATCGTCGGTGCAGCGCAAGAAGACGACTATCTCGAGATGTTCCGCGCAGCGGGATTCTCGGAGGTGGCGGTGCAAAGCCGTCTGGACTACTTTGCTGGGAGCAGCAACGCGGAGACGCGCGCGGTCGCGGCCTCTTTTGGCGCGTGCAGCATCGTCATGCACGCGCGCAAACCTTTCCAATAGCCATCTACACAGGAGAATGTTATGCACACACTGTTGAAAAACTGTTGCACTGTTTTGACCCTTACCTTGCTCGTCTTCGCCTATCCCAGCGAGGCGGGCGAGGCCAAGAAAAGCTCTCTCTACGAACGGCTGGGCGGGATCTACGCCATCGCCAGCGTCGCCGATGAACTGGTCGAAGTGGCCTTGGCCGATCCCGTGATCAACGCCAACCCACAGGTCAAGGAAATCAGCGCCCATCTGCCCAAGGCCGGTCTCAAATATCAACTCACCTCCTTCGTCGCGCGCGCCTGCGGCGGCCCGCAAAAATACACAGGGCGCTCGATGAAGAAGGCGCACGCCCATCTCAATATCAGCGAAAAAGAGTGGCAGGCGCTAGTCATTGATCTGCAAGGTGTACTTGATAAATTCAAGGTGCCTCAGCAGGAACAAAAGGAGTTGCTGACCTTGATCGGGAGCACCAAGAAAGACATCGTGACGGCCAAGCCTAGCGGTAGTATATAACCCGTCGATGGCGGATCAGATCCCGAGCGCGCGCAGTTCCGGATCCGGCTCGCTGCGCTCCCACACCTCATCGAAAAAATGCAGCAGCAGGGCGGCTTCTGACGGCGCATTGAAATTCACAACCGCGCGATAACTCTCACCGGTCTTGTTATGGATTAACCCGCGCCGGTCCACCACCAGAAACGAGCCGTTGTAGTGGTAATACTCTTGAGTCACTTTACGAATCTTGATGAGACTCTCCAGGCGGCGACTGAGTTCGATGAGACGATGCCCTTGCTGCACGATGCGCTCCGAATTCTGTACCAGGATCTTGATCTCTGAAACCCGGCTGCGGATGGCCAACTGCCGGACTGCCTCAACCAATTCGGGGTTGTCATAGACAGCGTGATCGAGATCGCGGCTGTAGATAGTAAGTGCACGCTTACTCTGGGCGATTAAGGCCAATGCAGCGTTGCACTGGTCTGCGCTGGTACTGACCTCTATCGGATCAGCATCGCGGCCTAGCACGAATCCTTCCCATTGCTGCATAGCGGGGGGCTCCTACCCCACAATCCTAATCACGAAGGCCAGCGCGAGGGGGTAGAGCCATTGATACAGTGGCGGGTGATGGCTCTCCGGCAACGCAATCGCCTGTACCGGCATCACCTCGGCCCGGGCGACGACCGTTTGAAAAAGCGTACCAGCAGCATCCGTGATGCGCCGCCAGCGGGAAGACCTTTCTTCTTTTAAGCGTTCTTGGGTAAATATACACCGGGCGTGAGTGACGGTCTCCAACGTCAGCACCGCGCGCACCGCGAAGCGGTCGCCGACGCCGCTGAAGATATTGAGGGGGCTTGGCTAACCAGCATAGCACCGCCAAGGTAAGCAGGATTAGCGCGGCGATGCGGAATACGCCGTCCTCGATATCTTCCACGGTCGGCATGCCGTAATACGGTAACACCGCACGTCCAGGGGGAAACCAAAAGTAGAGGATCACCAAGGAAAGGAACAACCAGCGCGCGCGGCGCAGCAACGGCCAGACACCGGCGGGTGAGGTGCGGCTACCGAGATAGAGCGCCGCCGCCAGCAACGCAAGCACCGCTACTTCTTTCACTCCGCCTGCCATCAGCCCAGCCCCAACACCATGAACCCAATGAGGCGTATGACTGGATGCATGGCCGGCCTAGCCGATCTTGCGGAGCAATTCCTCGGCCTCTCGACGTTGTGACTCGTTGCCCTCTTTCATGACCTCATCCAGAATGCCTTGCGCGCCGTCGGGATCGCCCATATCCATATAGGCACGCGCGAGATCGAGCTTGGTCGCCACCTCATCCTCCGCCGTGAGTTCGCCGGACTCGAGGTAAGAGGGTCTGTCTCCCTCTGGAAGCGGGGCCGACTCGACACCGGTATCGGCCAATCTCTCGGCCTCTTTCTCCAGATCAAGATCGAGCGGGTAATCCAGACCCTTGTCCTGAGCGGTATCGAAAGACCACGTCGGGGCCTGTTCTGAGCTGGGTTGCGGTTCGAAAGGCTGGAGCGGACTGGCTTCGGTTTGCGCCGGCAAATCCTCCAGAAGGTTCGGTTCGGGCTGGCTGGCGTCCGAGGCGGCCTGCTCCACCGCGGGCGGGGTTAGGGAGGCCTGATCGAATTCTATGACATTGCCGGTGTGTTCGCGGTCGAGCCAGGAGCCGCC
>DATMXC010000115.1:0-6521 GCA_035561915.1 Gammaproteobacteria bacterium | reverse complement strand
CACCAGACGATTCTGCAACTCCACGGAACCCAGCTTATATTTCGAGAACAACAGTGACATGCCTATCTCCATTTAGGGTTGCGATAGTGATGAACAAGCGCTTGCTAAAACAAAATACGGGTCTATGCCGCTTTGCCTTAGCCACAATTCACTAACTGCCCAGGATTATACAGTGGTCTGTCCTTAAGGAGGTGAGCGTCCATCCGCTTCCAAGTAACTCACCAAGCGGGCAGGTTAAGTCAGAACTGCTATAGTTAAAGCCAGCCGGGTTTGCCCGATTCTTTCACTGTAGTGACGATAGGCGATCAGCTGGTCGGTAATTCGAGGGTCGCCATCAGCCCGCCGTCCGGATGATTGCGGAGATAAAGCGTTCCGCCGTGCTTCTTGGCGATGTTGCGCGCGATGGTGATGCCTATTCCCGTGCCGCCGGTGTCTCGCGAACGCGAGACTTCAAGCCGGAAAAACGGATCGAACACCGCTTCCAGCATATCCTCCGGGATTCCCGGTCCGCCATCCCGCACTTGCACGATCACTTTATGGTTGTCCCGGCTGGCGGTAACCCGCGCGTATCCACCGTATTTCACTGCATTGTCGATCAAGTTGGTGAGGCAGCGTCGCATGGCGTGCGGCTGCGCCGCGATGGAAACCCCCGTAAGCCCGCTTAGCGTTACGTCCTGCCCCGCTTCGGCTGCGTCGGCGCAGACGCTGTCCAGGATCGAATCAAAATCCGTGCGCTGCATCGGCTCTTCGGAGCTCATGCTCCCGGCGAGATCAAGCCCGTCCTTGATCATGGTTTGCACTGCCGAAAGATCCTCCACCAGTCTGGCCTGCAATTCCTTATCCTGGACCTTCTCAAGGCGGAGCCGAATTCGCGTCAGTGGGGTTTGAAGGTCGTGCGTGATGGCCGCGAGCATTTGGGTGCGCTCTTGGACGTAGCGGCGAATTTGCGCCTGCATCGTGTTGAATGCGGAGGCGGCATGGCGTACCTCGGTCGGGCCGTGTTCGGCCAGTGGCGGTTGCTCGATGTTGCGGCCAAGTTCGGTGGCCGCCTGCGCCAGTTGCCTGAGTGGTTGGATCGACATGCGCGCGACTGCGTAGGCGAGCAGGCCGAGGCAGGTCGCAAAGAAGAATACATAAAGAAGCAACCGTGGCTTGGGCGGCCCGGCAGGCGGAGGGCGGCGAGGTTGCAGGACTAGGTGTAGAAATGTTCCATCGCGCAATGAGAGGGATACCGTTCGGCAAATAGCTTGCCGTCTGAATTGCGGCGGACCATACGGCGCCTGTGATTTTGCGGCACAGGCCGTTTTCTGAGACACGATATGGCGGTTTTCACCCAGGCGCTGGAGCAGGGCGGAGGTGAGTTCGATGTCCGGTTCCCCCTCGCCGATCCTCCCGGTGCCGGAAATTTCGGCGACGATGCCGTTGCGGCTTTCTGCGGCTGCAATCGGGCCTCTTGCTTCCCGGGGGACCACGTCGAGCAGGAGAACGAGTTGTTCCACCCGTTCGGCGGTGTGCAGGGACCGGATATACGAGATATCCGCCTGACGTGCACTGTCGGCAAGGAAGAAAGTGAGTGTGCCAGAGGCAAAAATGCCGCCCACCAGAATCAGAAAAACCCGGCCCACCATTGAGCCAAAAAATGCTTTCACCCCTAATTCTCCACAGTTACCGGCGCTGCCATCACGTAACCCTCGTTACGCACGGTCTTCAGCAGTATTGGCGCCTTGGCATCCTCTCCCAGTTTCTGTCGTAGCCGGCTGACTTGCAGATCGATGGATCGATCAAAGGGGTCGGCGTCGCGCCCATGGGTGAGATTGAGCAGTTGGTCCCGGTTCAATACCCGATTGGGATGTTCGAGAAAAACCTTGAGCAGCCGGAACTCCGCGCCTGAGAGCATCACCACCATGTTTTGCGGGCTGATGAGATGCCGTGCCGCCAGGTCGAGAATCCATCCTGCAAAGCACAGGCGTTTCGCATCGAGAGGCTCCAGGTTCGGGGGCAATGCTTGCGTGCGGCGCAGCACATTGCGGATGCGCGCAACCAGTTCGCGTGGCTCAAAGGGTTTTGCCATATAGTCGTCGGCACCCATTTCGAGCCCAAGAATGCGATCGAGCGGCTCGCCGCGGGCGGTCAGCATGATAACCGGCAGATTGGAGCGTGCCCGCAGCGTGCGGCAGAGCGTAAGTCCATTTTCACCCGGAAGCGTGAGATCCAGCACGATCAGGTCGATACGGGTGCTGTCCAGTATCCGCCACATGCCCGTTCCGTCGGCTGCGGTCAGTGTGCGAAAGCCGTTTGCGTCCAGATATTCGGCGAGCAGCGAGCGTATCTCGCGATCGTCGTCTACAAAGAGAATGCAGGGTGGAGTATCCATGATGGCCATTATGCCGAAACCGGGGGGTGTCTGTTGGTTGAATTGTAGCGGTGGGTATCGAAGGATCGAATGGACAAAGAACGATACAAACCGAACATATTCCGGATACACAAGGCTGGTTAAATGTGCATCGTGCGAGTTGCACTAAACCATCAGGAGATTTAACCATGACCAAGTTTCGCAGAAACATCTTTCTCATCGGGCTTGTCGCCATAGGCCTTGGCACTGCGTCAGCCCTGGCGCTTGCCGATACAGAATGTGGCCTCATGGGCGCCGGGTCAGGCAAATTCGCCGAGCGGATTGAGAAGCGCCAAGCTGAGTTGCATGACAAGCTCAAGCTTACCTCCGTACAGGAAACCGCCTGGAAGTCGTTCCATGAAAAGATGAAGCCTACTGAATCTCATAAGCGACCGGATAGGTCGGAGCTTTCGGCACTGCATGCGCCCGAACGCCTGGAGCGGATGCTTGCTACGATGAAAGAGCACGAAAGCCGGATGGCCGATCGGGTGGCCGCAGTCAAGGAATTCTACGCGGTATTGACGCCTGACCAACAGAAGCTGTTTGACGACCAGTTCTCAAAACACTCAAAACACCGCTGGCATTGAGTTTGGCTTGCCAGCATGACGCTGATCGCAAAGCCTCCAGGTTAACTCAACTATGAGGAACCCCAAATGAAGATTACTAAGATGAAAAGCTTGATACTTGCCTTTGTCACGGTGGTGGCCGTAGTGCCCATGGCAGCCAATGCCGACCCTCGTGATGGGAGCAGCCACGATGGTGGTCGCCACGATGGTGGTCGCCACGATGGGGCTCGCAACGATGGTGGTCGCCACGATGGGGCCCGCCACAATGTGGGCCGCCACTGGGATGGCAATATACGGGAATTTCATAACCGCGATCTCCCACGCTGGCGTGCCGGGTATTGGCATCATGGCGCTCACGAGGACCGCTTAGGGTGGTGGTGGGTGATCGGGGGGCTGAGGTACTTCTATCCCCAGCCGGTCTATCCCTATCCCAATCCTTATACGCCCCCCATCGTGGTCATTCCGCAGACACCCCCCGCAGGGTACAGTGCACCAGCGCCCCAAGCGCAAAATTGGTATTACTGCGCATCGGCCAAAAATTATTACCCCTATGTGCCCTCCTGCCCAGAGGGGTGGAGGACGGTGCCCGCAAGCCCGCCCGATGTACCTGCTCCATAATACCGGGAGAGTGGCGATGAATGTCAGTAAGACAGCGCTGTATGTGGCACTCGGTCTTGCGCTTGCCGGTTGCGCATCCATCCCGGTAAGGCCGAGTGTTGCGGTCATGCCCGGACCTGGCAAGCCATTTGACCAGTTTCAGGCAGACAACGCCGAATGTATGGCTTTCGCGCGCCAGCAGATTGGTGTGAATCCAAACGAGGTGGCACAGGAACAAGTGTTGACGGGAGCGGTGGCGGGTGCAGCGCTGGGCGCGGCATCGGGTGCCCTCCTCGGACACGGCCACGGTCAGACCGAGTCGATGGCGGGCGCGGGCATGATAGTCGGCTCAGCAGCCGGTGCAAATGCAGCGAACCTGAGCACCAGGACCCTGCAGCGCCGGTACGATATCGCCTACCAGCAGTGCATGTATGCCAAGGGTAATCAGATTCCAGGCTATGCGCCGCAGCCTTACACACCGCCACCGCCGCCGTATTATTCTCCTCCACCCCCTCCTCCACACCGATAAAGCTGAGGCGATGAGGTGGCGACTTTGAACCGCCCTATCGCTACGGTACTGGCAGACGAAAATAGGCTGATCGTTATCATCCAGGACGAGGACGACTGGCAGCCGCAGCGCGGCTGATTCAGGTGGCTTCGGTGCGCATCGGCACCGGCTCCTTCGGGGCCTCGCCGATTTCGATGCTTTCGTATTCCGCGATCACCTGCGCGCCCAGCAACAGCAGCGTGGCGGCCACTTCCAGGCTGAGCAGCACGATGATGGCCGTGGTGAGCGAGCCGTACACCACGCTCACTTGCGACAGCGTGCCGAAAAACCAGCCCAGTGCAAAGCGGATCAATTCCCACAGCAGGCCCGCCGTGGCGCCACCGATCAGCGCGTGCTGCGCCGACAGTCTGCCTACCGGCATGAAGTAATAGATTCCGGAGATGAGCAGGATTTCCCCGATCACGCCGGCAACGTAGATCAGCCAGCGCGAGAAGCCGCTCAGCGACCAGCTATGCCCCAGGATAACGAGATTCTCGCCGCCTATCGCCATCAGGTCGGCGATCACGAACGTGCCCACGAACAACGCCGCGCCGATGAAAACGATGTAGCCGAAGGGCAGCAGCAGGGAAACGATGAAATGCCGCCTGCGCACCGCCACGCGGTGCAGGAAAATCACCGAGATCGCGTTCTCCAGCACCTTAAAGCCGAGCGAGCTGAAAAACAGCATCGTAATGAGCAGCACCCAGCCGATCACCTCGCGGTGATCGAGGAACGCCCTCAGCTCCACCACAACCGCGTTGCCTTCGCCCGGCACCACGTACTCCAGCGCCCTGCGCAACGTTGCCAAGAGCACGTCCTGGTCGATCACGTGCGACAGGGCGATCACCATGAGGATGAGCAGCGGCACGATGGACAGCAGCGCGTAATAGGCCACGGCGCCTGCAAGCAGCAAACCCTGGTTGGCCTGAAAAGCTTTCAGGACCTGGAGCGTGAAGGCAACGGGGTTTTTTAGGACGTGGACTGTGCGGGGGTTGATGAGCTTCATGGGTGGCCGGGGTTAGCAGGTTGATTCTATCGCGGCGCGGTTACGCGTCATCGGCGACATCACCAGACGATTCTGCAACTCCACGGAAGTCAGCTTATATTTCGAGAACAACAGCGACATACCTACCTCCATTTAGGGTTACGATATGGGTGAACAAGCGCCTGCCCAAACGAAATACAGGCCCATGCCACGTGGCCTAGCCACCATCCAACGCCACACTTGCCAATCCATATATCCCAACAAATTTCACTGTAGCAAATCCAGGAATATAAACCGTCTTATCCCAGAGATAGGAGATAGTGCGTCAAAAGGTATGATGCGACTTATTTGTCTTGGCTCTTTCTTGCACATCAGAAGAAATATCTTGTATCCCTTCCTCTCGGAAAACCATAGTGAAAATACGTTAATGCAAGACTTGCCCCTATTGTTCGCTATTGTTCCAGGCGGACGCCATCCGGCCAACGAAAATCGCCCTCTGGGTTGCTGATTTCGGTCTCTCTAACGAATTTTTGCTGAAACTCGGGTAGGTGCAGTCCGCGATGAGTGTGATCACGGGCGTCTGAACCCGGAAAATGGTTGGTGGTTTTCAGAGAAAAGGGGGGAAGGGCCTTTACACTTCCAATACACTATAGCGCATCCGGTCGATGCGCAACGCGCCCCCGCAGAGGATCGTCGAAAAACTTTACATACAATGAGAGATGGCGTCGAAAAATTTTACAGTATTGTTACAAAACGATCGCCCGCTTCTCTGTGAATTTTTATAACATAATGATTATATGATGTTTTATTTTTATGGCACAGTTGATGCCTATGAGACTGGCAAGGTCGCGCGGAATGTCCTGGCTTGGCGGATACCAAATGACTGGAAATGAGGTATCCGGGCACTCGACGTGTCAGGACCCTGTTTTTCAACATATTTATGGAAATGTCACCAGCTATGAAAATGAAATCCATCCTGTCAGCGTTAGCCGTGGTCGGCTTGGCGGTTGCAAGTCAATCGGCATTAGCAACGACGATTACCGTAACCTATGCAGGTTCCGCCAATTTCGGCAGCGGTGGCGTCGGCTACTATAACGGCTCGGTCGTTCCCAACCCCAACTCTACTACTAGCCTCGTCGGCGTCGGAATTGGTGGTGACAGTTTCACGTCGCTAGACATTACTTATGACTTCTCCGCCACCGGTCAATTCAATACCTGGTGTGTCGACATCTACCATTGGCTGAACGGTGGCACCGTTACATATACTGTTGGCACCGGAGCTGATCTCGCCGCTTCATTGAGTACTCTACGTCCGGGGACCCCAACCGGAACGACGAGAGTGACCCAGCTGGGCCAATTGGCCAATGAAGTGTACAGCGCTGTAGGCACAAAGACTGAGTCAGCGGCCTTTCAATTGGCCGTCTGGGCGATCGC
>DATMXC010000114.1:0-4007 GCA_035561915.1 Gammaproteobacteria bacterium | reverse complement strand
CACACACCTTGGTGGACGCCCAACAACTGTGGCGCGATGCGAGTGAGGCGCTGGATCGCGGCTATGCACTGGACAACGAAGAAGCGGAGTTGGGTGTAGGCTGTATCGCCACACCCGTATTGAATGCCGATGGCAAGATGGCGGCAGGATTATCGGTCTCGGCGCCGATTGAAAGACGCGATCGTGCGTGGAGTGCTCCAGTGGTGGCGGCCGGCCAGAAACTTTCCGCTCGGCTCGGGTATTACAGCAAGTCACACTGAGCAAGCATACTAATTCCTGTTGACCGGAGCAGGCCAGCCGCTTACCATTAGCGGTTAACTTCCCCGGTAGCTCAGTCGGTAGAGCAAGTGACTGTTAATCACTGGGTCGGCGGTTCGAGTCCGTCCCGGGGAGCCATCATTAGGTTAATGACGCATAGTCATCAGATAGAATTTTCGCGGATATTAAATCGCCCGCACGCCTTCACACTCCAGCATCCCCACCAGTGTAATCAGCGGCAGACCCATCAGGGCAGTGGGGTCATCGCCGTGTATGCTCTCGAACAGGGCTATACCCAGACCTTCGGATTTGAAACTCCCCGCGCATTGATAAGGTTGCTCGCGGTTTAAATAATGGGTTATCTGCTGTTCGTTCAGCGAGCGAAATTTTACCGTCGTGGGTATGACCCCGATCTGAATTGTTCCGCTGGCACTGTTCAGCAGGGCAATGCCGGTATGAAATTGCAGGCTGTGTCCTGAAAAGCGCCGCAGTTGGGCAACGGCCGCCTGATGGTTGCCCGGCTTACCAATAATTTCATTTTCAAAGATGGCGACCTGATCCCCGCCGATAATCAGCGCGGCGGGATACTTTAGCATCACCGCCCTGGCCTTGGCCTCCGCGAGCCGATGCACCAGTTGCGGCGCCGCCTCTCCGGGCAGAGGGGTCTCATCCGTCTGCGGCGAGACGATATCGAAAGGCAGGCCCAAGCGTTCCAGTAACTGTCTTCTGAAGGGCGAGGTTGAAGCCAGGATGAGTTGCTGCATAGTTTTCGGGCGGGCCGTAGCGTTTTGACTGTATGGCTGTTTAGCTATATTATGCGCGACCTATGTCAAAGCGGCTACCGTTGCATATCATCCCGCTGCAACTGGCCGGCGCGGGAGAGCTGTTATCCGGTGAACTGGAGCTTGCAGGGATGCGCAGGCTGGCGCCCTCGCTACGCACCACGGAGGGGTCACTAGAGGCCACTTTGGAATTCGGTTTGGACCCTGAACGGATACCCTATCTGCGGGCACATATACGCGGTAGGCTCGTTTTGACCTGTCAACGCTGTATGCAGCCTATGGACTTTCCCGTAGATCTCAATTCGACCTTGGGCCTGGTGAACTTCCCCGCCGAGGCCGACGCCCTGCCGGATCACTATGAACCTTTGCTGGTAGGGACTGGGCCGATGACCGTGTCGGACATTATCGAGGACGAGCTGTTATTGTGTCTGCCCCTCGTGCCCAGACACCCCGAATCGCAGTGTCCGGCGCCGGCTCAAGAGGGCGAGGTGAAGGCGCGAGACACCCGCAAACCCTTTGCAGTGTTGTCGGATTGGAAGAAAAGCCGCTAACCATTTATAATGGTGAGTCTTTAAGTTAAGAGGAAGTCCCCATGGCAGTACAAAAAAGCCGTAAAACACCCTCCAAGCGTGGTATGCGCCGCTCCCACGATGCGCTCACCGCAGCGACGTTGTCCATCGAGCCCAGCACGGGTGATACTCACCTGCGCCACCATATCAGCCCGAGCGGTTATTACCGCGGGCGCAAGGTCATCGCCGGCAAGGGCGAGTAAGCAGCGGATCACTGAGCTGAATCCCGCCGCGGCTTTGCTCGCATTTTGAGCGCCGTAAAGCACTACCCCCCGACGCACGGTTGATGAATACACCCATCACCATCGCCCTTGACGCCATGGGAGGGGATTACGGCCCTCCCGTCGTGGTTCCCGCCGCGCTACGGATGCTTGCCGAGCGTCAGGATATGCAGCTCATTCTGGTTGGAGATCAGGAGTTACTGACTCACGAACTGCGGATGAGCAAGCCCAATGAGCGTTTGCACATCCGGCATGCCTCGCAACACGTGGAATCGGATGATCTGCCCTCCCAGGCCCTGCGCCTGAAAAAAGATTCCTCGATGCGGGTGGCGATCAATCTAGTGAAAGAGGGCCGGGCGCACGCCTGTGTCAGTGCCGGCAACACCGGCGCTCTAATGGCCACCGCGCGTTATGTCCTGAAAACCCTCCCCGGCGTAGACCGTCCGGCTATCTGCGCCGCACTGCCCACCAAGACCGGTCGCACCCACATGCTCGATCTCGGCGCCAACGTGGATTGCAGCCCCGAACAATTGTTTCAATTCGCCGTCATGGGCAGCGTGCTGGTAAGCGCCGTGGACAATATCGCCAACCCCAAGGTGGGTCTGCTCAATATCGGCGAGGAAGAAATCAAGGGCAACGAGCGCGTCAAGGACGCTGCGCGCCTGCTCGGCAACAGTGACATGAATTATATCGGCTTCGTGGAAGGCGACGACATCTACAGCGGCGAGGTGGACGTGGTGGTCTGCGACGGATTTACCGGCAATGTCGCCCTCAAGTCCAGCGAAGGCGTCGCGCAGATGATTGGTCACTACATCAAGCAAGAATTCAAACGCGACCTGCTCACCCGGTTGGCGGCGCTGGTCGCCTTGCCGGTACTCAAGGCTGTCCAGCGCAAAATAGACCCGCGCAACTATAACGGGGCGAGCTTTCTCGGCCTGCAAGGCATCGTGATCAAGAGTCACGGCTGTGCCGACGTCATCTCTTTCAGCAACGCCATCAAAGAGGCGCTGCTGGAGGTAGACAAGAACGTACCGCAACGCATCGGCAAACAACTGGAGTCGCAGTTGGCGGAGAGGGACGTCCTTTGACGGCCCGCTATTCCCGGATCGCCGGCACGGGTGGCTATTTGCCCGCCCAGGTGCTGACCAATGCCGAACTGGAAAAACGGGTGGACACTACCGATCAGTGGATTGTGGAGCGCACCGGCATCCGTGAACGCCGCATCGCCGCACCTGGAGAGACCACCTGCGACCTCGCCGAACAGGCCGCGCGGAGTGCCATCGAAGCGGCGCGCCTTACTCCGGGCGATATAGATCTCATCATCGTCGCCACCACTACCCCTGACCGGATATTCCCCAGTACCGCCTGCCTGTTGCAACAGCGCCTGGATATCCACGGCTGTCCCGCCTTCGACATTCAGGCGGTCTGCACCGGCTTTATCTACGCCCTCGATATCGCCGACCGCTTCATCCGCACCGGCGGCGCGCGGCGCGCGCTGGTGGTGGGTGCCGATGTCATGTCGCGGATCACGGACTGGACCGATCGCGGCACCTGCGTGCTGTTCGGCGACGGCGCGGGAGCTGTGGTACTCGAAGCAAGCGACGAGCCCGGCATCCTCTCTAGCCACCTGCACGCCGATGGGCAGTATCAGGACCTGCTCATGGTCCCGGCCGGCGTCTCACAAGGCTACTACGACAAGGTGCAAGAAGGTAAAGCTTATGTGCAGATGCAGGGCAACGAAGTCTTCAAGGTCGCGGTCAACACCCTGGGCCGCATCGTAGATGAAACCCTGGAGGCCAATCGCTTGCCCCAGTCGGCCATAGACTGGCTGATTCCGCATCAAGCCAATATCCGCATCATCGAGGCCACTGCAAGGAAGTTGAAGATGCCCATGGAGCGCGTAGTCGTCACAGTCGGCGAGCACGGCAACACCTCGGCCGCCTCGGTACCCCTGGCGCTGGATGTCGCAGTGCGCGACGGGCGCATCAAACGCGGCGAGACCTTGCTGCTGGAGGCCTTCGGCGGTGGATTCACCTGGGGCTCGACGTTGCTGAAGTATTAGCTATTCTCCATTATCACGCAAAGGCGCCAAGGCGCTAAATCAAGAATCCCATGCCGCAAACTAAATTTGGCTTTGTATTTCCCGGTCAAGGCTCGCAGTCAGTCGGCATGCTCGC
>DATMXC010000113.1:0-6921 GCA_035561915.1 Gammaproteobacteria bacterium | reverse complement strand
GTGGCACATCCATGTGCCACAGGAATCTCTGAATAATTCAGAGTTTCCAAAAAACAATGGATGCTCCGCAAAGTGTTTGTTCTCCTGCCTTTCTTCCTCAATTCGAGGTTAAAAAATATCTGACGGCTAAAATCGGGACTTTGATTTAGATCAAACAAGATTCAATTATTTATTCCGGATGCCGGTAAGGGTGGCAGAATTCAACTATGCGTATTTGAGTTGAAGTTGAAGCCATGCCCAAGACTACCTTTTATGATGTTTCAGAAGAAGCCTGTCAGCTATTGCGCCGCGGGCTTGTTAATCACCCCTCGTGGAACATACGGTTCATCAGCGACTCGCTGGATATCCACAATGCTGTATTGGCGGAAAACAGCGAAGTAGTGTCTGTATTGGGTAACAGTCGCATCACGGCAGAGATCATAAACAAGCTGCCGGCACTGCGCCTGCTGGCGACACGTTCAACAGGTTTTGATCATATTGATCTCAAGGCGGCGGCTCAGCGCAGTATTCTTGTGTGCAGTGCACCGGACTACGGTTTTATTACGATTGCGGAATATACCCTGGGACTGCTGCTCGTGTTGATGCGACGGCTGGCGGCCACCCTGCGCCGGACACGGCACGGTGATTTTTCCAGGGCGGGACTTACCGGCTATGATCTACATGGTAAAACGCTGGGTCTCATCGGTACCGGCCGGATAGGCGCCCGCGTTGCTTACCTGGCTCATGCCTTCGGGATGCACGTGCTGGCCTGTGACCCAGTGCCAAATTTGGCCCTGTGCCGGGATTGCGGGGTGGTGTATCTTGCCCTCGATGAGTTGCTGCCGAAGGTGGATGCGCTCAGCCTGCATGTGCCCTATACAGAGGCTACGCACCATCTGCTCAATGAAGAGCGGTTGCGCATGCTTAAACCGGGCGTGGTGTTGGTGAACACCGCACGCGGCGGCATCGTGGACAGCCGTGCGCTGGCACGCCTCCAGGCCGAAGGTCATTTCGGCGGGCTCGCGCTGGATTGTTTCGAGGGCGAGGAAGTCTGGATCAACGCGCATGCCCCGCTGCTGCCGAGTCTCGCTTCTGTGCAACTCGAGCAGGCATTGAACAGCTTTCAAATGCAGCTCGGCGAGAATGTGATTCTGACTCCGCACAACGCCTTTAATTCAAAGGAGGCATTGCAGAGGCTGCTGCAAACCACGCTGGAAAATATCGAGGCATTCTTTGCCGGAAATCCCAAGAATCTGGTGCAGCTGGTGCCTCAAACTAATCCCACGTCTGAAAGCTCGTCGCTCACGCCCGCAGGCTCTGGATGATTTGTTCCCCCCTGAACGTCTTCTTTGCCATGCCCGCCTCCATTAGAAGGCGATTCAGATTCTACCGATAAATCTGATCCGGTTAATGTCAAAAACACTGAAAATCATCCTCTTCGCCGTCGGCGGACTCGTTGGGCTCCTCATCCTCGTCGCGGTGGTACTGCTTCTTTTCGTGGATGCCAATGCCTACAAGCCCCAGTTGGAGATGGCCGCCTCCGACGCATTGGGGATGGAAGTCCACATCGACGACAGGCTGGGGATCGGCTTCTTCCCATCCTTCCACATCACGCTGGGTGACGTGCATATCCGGAACCGGGGGTCAGACGTCGCCTCCGCGAAGGAGGCCAGTCTTGAGATCGATCTTCTCCCTCTTCTCCACAAGGAAGTTCGGATCGGAAGGATTGCGTTGAAGCGCCCCAGGATCTCCATCGAGCGAGACCGCGACGGTAAGTTCAACTTCGAAAAACCGGAGGAGGCCAGAGGGATGTTTCCTGCCCTGGACTTGACGAAAGTTTCTTTCTCGGATGGAACTCTCCTCTACGCGGACAAACAATCCGGGGAAGGATTCGAGGCCGGAGACTGTAACCTGGACGTGAGCCGCCTGCGGCTCTCGCGAAAGAAAAGTTCGGACCTCTTGAAGTACCTTTCCCTTACGGCGGAGTTCGCCTGCAGGGAGATCCGGACAAAGGACTTCGCGGTGTCCGACTTGAAGTTCTCAGTCGACGGGAAGGATGGGGTCTTCGATCTCAAGCCGGTCACGATGCAAATTTTCGGTGGGCAGGGATTGGGAAACATCCGGGCGGACTTTTCGGGGTCCATTCCTCTCTTCCACGTTCGCTACTCCCTGCCGAAGTTCCGTTTCGAGGAGTTCCTCAAGGCCCCGTCAGCGAAGAAGGTCGCGGAAGGGGCGATGGACTTCTCCGCGAATCTGTCTATGCAGGGAAAGACCGCGAAAGAGATGAAGCGCACCGCGGATGGAGAGTTCTCCCTTCGGGGCGAGAACCTCACGCTCGCTGGCACCGATCTCGACCGGGAGCTCTCCCGATTTGAGTCCAGCCAGAACTTTAACCTCGTGGACGTGGGCGCCGTCTTCTTCGCCGGCCCCTTCGGCCTGGCGGTCACGAAGGGGTACGGCTTCGCGAGCATCTTCCAGGGATCGGGGGGCAGCAGCAGGATCCGGAAGCTCGTCTCCGACTGGAAGGTCGAGCGGGGCGTGGCGCAGGCGAAGGACGTGGCGATGGCGACGAACGAAAACCGGATCGCCCTCAAGGGAAGGCTCGATTTCGTCAACGAACGGTTCGACGACGTGACCGTGGCGCTGATTGACGGAAAGGGGTGCCCCAAGGTGCAGCAGAAGATCCGCGGCCCCTTCCGGAAACCGGTGGTGGAGAAGCCGAGCGTCCTGACGTCCCTCGCGGGGCCGGTGCTTAAGCTGCTCAAGCAGGCGAGGGAGCTCTTCGATGGCGGGCGCTGCGAAGTGTTCTACGCCGGCTCGGTAGCGCCGCCGAAATGAAATCAGGCAGGGCGGGTACGTTGTTGGTGCCCACGCGGAACCTATTTTGTACTAAGCTGCTTCTCCAAATCCAGCACGCGCAGTGTGGTCTTGAGTACCGTGTCAGGATTGAGTGATATGGAATCAATGCCTAAGCGCACCAGGTATTCCGTGATTTCGGGATAGTCCGACGGCGCCTGGCCGCAGATGCCGGAATGACGTTTATTACGGCGCGCGCCTTCTACGGCAAGCCGCATCGCTTCCAATACACCCTCGTCGCGTTCATCGAAATCGAAGGCGACCAATGCGGAATCCCGGTCTACGCCGAGGATGAGCTGGGTGAGATCGTTGGAGCCAATGGAAAAACCGTCGAAGATTGCAGCGAAGGCGTCAACTTGGAAGATATTATTCGGTATCTCGCACATCACATACACCTCCAGCCCATTTTCACCTCGTTTGAGTCCGTGTCCGGCAAGTTCGGCCAGTACGCGCTCGCCTTCTGCAACCGTGCGGCAGAAGGGGATCATGAGTTTGACGTTAATAAGGCCCATCTCGTCGCGTACTCGCTTGAGCGCGCGGCACTCCAACGCGAACCCTTCCGCATAGGCAGGATGGGTGTAGCGCGCCGCGCCACGAAATCCAAGCATGGGATTCTCTTCCCCGGGCTCGAAGTCCTTGCCGCCGATCAAACTCGCGTATTCATTGGATTTGAAATCGGATAAGCGCACGATGACCGGTTTTGGATAAAATGCCGCTGCGATCGTGGCGACCGCTTCGGCCAATCTTGCAACGAAGTACTCTGTCTTATCCTGGTAGGCGGCTGTGAGGCGTTCGATCTCTTTACGTGCGCGGCGTTCGGTTACGCGCTCCGGGTATATCAGCGCCATCGGATGTATCTTTATGCTGTTGTTAATGATGAACTCAATGCGCGCGAGGCCGACGCCGTCGTTGGGAATAAAGGAGAGCGCGAACGCCTGGTCGGGGTCCGCGAGATTCATCATGATCCGGGTACGCGGGCGTGCCAGGCCGGTTAACTCCGTGCGTTCGATACGGTATTTGAGATTGCCCTGATAAATATATCCAACATCGCCGTCTGTGCACGACACCGTAATGGGTTCGCCGCTTTTTAGCGCCTGGGTCGCGTTTTCAGCGCCTACCACGGCGGGGATGCCGAGTTCGCGCGCGACGATCGCGGCGTGACAGGTACGGCCCCCGCGGCTGGTGATGACGGCGGACGCCCGTTTCATCACAGGTTCCCAGTCCGGCGTGGTCGTTTCCGCGACCAGCACTTCACCGGCTTGAAACTCCGCGAGGTGATCGAGACGGGTGATGACACGCGCCGCGCCCGCCCCGATCTTCTGACCTACACTCTTGCCTTGCAACAACAGCTTGCCCTGTTCTTCCAATACATACGTTTCCAAGACATCGCCGCGTCGCAGCGACTGCACGGTCTCGGGCCTGGCCTGTACAACAAATAGCTCGCCGGTGATGCCGTCCTTGGCCCACTCGATGTCCATAGGCTGGTCCTTGCCCGATATGTGGCTGTAGTGATCTTCAATCTTGAGCGCGTAGTCGCTGAGCGTGAGTATCTCGTCGTCCGTGATGCAGAAACTTGCGCGCTCGGCCTCCGGCACGTTGAGGTTGCGGGTAGAGGCGCCTACACCCCCCTCGGCATAGACCATGCGCAACTGTTTCGCCCCCAGGCGTCGCCGGATGATAGACCGGTGACCTGTCTTGAAGGTGGGCTTAAAGACATAAAACTCGTCGGGGTCCACGGCGCCCTGGACGATATTTTCACCCAAGCCGTAGGTGCCGGTGATAAACACGACATCACGAAAACCGGTCTCGGTATCCAGCGTGAAGATCACCCCGCTTGCGGCCAAATCGGAGCGCACCATCTTTTGCACCCCGATGGAAAGCGCGACCTGAAAGTGATCGAAACCCTGATCCATACGGTAAGAGATGGCGCGATCCGTAAAAAGACTGGCGAAACATTTGCTGCACGCGTCACGCAACGCGGCATAACCCCGAATGTTGAGATAGCTCTCCTGTTGACCGGCAAAGGATGCGCCGGGCAGGTCTTCGGCGGTGGCCGAGGAACGCACGGCCACATCGGTGTGCGCGCCATATTGCATACAAAGACCTTCATAGGCGGTGCGGATTTCCGACCATAGATCGTCGGGTATTCCGGCACCGCGAATGAGATCGCGCGCCAACGCTCCCCGCCGTGCGAGTTCGGCCACGTCCTGTTTGTTAAGGCCTGCCAGCAGAGACTGCAATTCACCGCGCACCCCTGCGCTATCGAGCGTGTGCCAATAGGCGTATGCTGTGATAGCGAAGCCGTTGGGTATCTTTACCCCTAGTGGAGCGAGCGTGCCGTACATCTCCCCGAGCGAGGCATTCTTCCCTCCTACCAGAGGCAAATCTTGCAGTGTGATGTTCTCAAACCAGCGGATAAAGTCGGGCATTTCGCGCTCCCAAAGTGCTTATAAAACAATCAGTAATTGCATGCGTGGCGGCGATTCTAGGGTAACTGAACGGGTATAAGCTTGATATAGATCAAGGAAAGGTACGTGACATGAGGTTTATTTTATCAATCAGGCTAAAGCAAAATATACCTGTATTTCATGGATTAAGGTGATGGAATTTCTGATTTCTTCAGATTGTCTCTGAAAATTCCATGGATGGAATTTTTTAGAGTTTCCTAAGAGGAGAAATTTTTTTATGTATGGTTTTAGCGTACAGATCGACATGCCGTTTGATGCGGCGATTAGCAAAGTTACAGAAGCCTTGAAGAACGAAGGCTTTGGAGTACTGACCGATATTGATGTGCAGGCCACACTCAAGGCCAAACTGGGCATCGAACGGCGGTCTTATCGGATTCTGGGCGCCTGTAACCCGCCGCTGGCACACCGCGCCCTGGAGGCTGATCCAGACGTCGGGTTGTTGTTGCCTTGCAATGTGGTCGTGAGGGAAGAAGCGGACAAAAAGATTACGGTGGCCTTTATGGACCCGGCCGCGGTACTGCAACTGTCAGACAACCCGGCGCTGCATGTCGTAGGCGAAGAAGTAAAGGCGCGTCTGGAGCGGGTGCGAGACAATATCATATCTTGATACTGAACCTGAAAGGAGAATGTTATGAATACACTGAAGTTATATGCCGCAGCAATTATTGTTGGGATGTTCGCGTCCGCTTCTTTTGCGGTGGATGAGCATCATCCAGATACTGATAAAGAAGGCAAGCCGCCGGTAGCCGAGGGTAAGTCCAGCGCGGATACGGACAAACGAATGGATCAGATGCAGGAGCGGATGAAGAAGATGCAGGCTCAAATGCAAAAGATTCACGAGGCTAAAGACCCGCAAGAGCGTCAGAAACTTATGCAGGAACACATGCAGAGTATGCGCGAAGGGATGAAGATGATGCGCGGTATGAGGGGTGGGGAGATGAAAGGCGGTGCTATGGGCGGTGGCGGGATGATGGGCGGAGGGATGATGGGGGGCTCGATGGATAATGACAGGATGGAAAGACGCATGGAGATGATGGAGGATATGATGGAGCAAATGATCGAGCATCAGGGGCAAACCACCAAATAGCAGAAACGCCTCTGGGGCAGAAGGTTTACCCTGATTTTATCCGCCGCGCAGGAGGGAAAGATGATGATGGACTTCGGAATGGGTTGGGGCATCGGCTGGGTGTGGATGCTTCTATTCTGGCTGATCCCCATACTATTAGTGCTGGCGGCGGTAAAGTATTTGTTTTCGGGAAAATCTCAGTCTGGTAGAGAAACCCGCGAGGATAAAGACAATGCCTTGGTTGTGCTGGAAGAAAGATACGCTCGAGGGGAGATCAATCGGGAGGAATTCATACAAAAACGCGATGACTTAAAGCGTACATGATGGTCTAAGCCGCGTAGGGATGCGTGCATAATAAGGTCAGGGGTTTCTATTAAGGAGGAGGAGATATGCGTAAGAGAGTGTGGATACTGGCGTTCTGCATGAGCGCTAATGCCTACGCGGCCACGCCGCAAGAGGCGCTGCAAAGTTACAGCACGCAAGCGAAACAGGAGAACTCGGCGTTCAAGGAGTTTTCCGCGCGCGCGGGCGAGACCTTTTATCACGCCAAAC
>DATMXC010000112.1:0-8152 GCA_035561915.1 Gammaproteobacteria bacterium | reverse complement strand
AGGGAGATGATACTGCACCCCAATCTCCGGGCGCGCGAGGATCAGCTCCGGCGCACGGCTCACGATGATGAAGCGTAGCAGCGCACCCCCTTGCCGCACGGTGACTGTTTCTGGAGGTTTGTCTTGAGACATCGGGACGCTATAGGGCCTGACCCGTAAGGCCTGCGCGGCTGTCCATTCCTGCACCAGGGTATTGACGGCGTCAGGGGTCGCTCCCGGCATCCTGCCTCCCGCGACATTAGCACTTCCCTGTGCGTCAGAAGCGCCTGGCTGCGCCGACCAGCCTTGCGCGTCACGCCTTAATGTGAGCCCCGGCAGTTCGATTTCCTTTAACGGCTCCGGGCCGGGCAACAGTGCGAGACTTGCAAAATATGCAGGCGGAGCGATCAGCTTGGGATAATAGCCGTCGTTAATAAGATGCACGGTATTTCCAGCCAATACATAGCGCCGTCCTTCCAGGGGCTCGGTATCACCGAAGCCGAGTTCTACATCGTTCAGACGCACGCGGATACGTGGCGTTTTAAGTTTGAATTTTTCCAGATCCAGGCTTGCGGCCGCCCACTGCGCGTGACTCGCCGTCTGGGCAAGACCAAGGAAACTTTCCACTACTACCGTGTTGGCCGGTAGCTGCAACGGTTCGGTCAAGCGCCAGGTCGCTCCCGGCATCCTGCCTCCCGCGACATTAGTACTTCCCTGTACGTCACCGGACGCTTCTTTTTTCAGAGAAATGGCAGGTTGTGCCGTACGCTCGATACGGATGGAGGTGACCGACGCAGGGGTGAGCGAGGTCAGTGCGGGCAACGGTGTGGGTTTTTTTACACCGGGCAGATACACCGACACGATGACCAACGCGCCGGCCAGAATCAGCAATCCCAGGTTAAGCCAGGTGCGACTGTTCATCTTTACCGTTTGCGCCGCTTGAGCCAGAGGGTGAGGCCGAAGCCGAGCAGCAGCAGAGGCAGAAAAAACAGGAACCCAAGACCCATCACCGCGGTGGCCGTGCGAGACAGGTTGAGCGTGGTGTCGGGCGCGGTGCGCGACCCCACGGCGATGAGGGTATCGTCGTGATTCAGCCAATTCACGATGTTCAATCCCAAGTCCAGATTGCCGCCGTTGCCGAGAAAGGTATTAGACAAAAAATCTCCATCCCCCATGACGATGATGCGCTGTTCCATTTTATCCGCACCGGCGTTGCCGGTCGCCCTCGGCATCCTGCCTCCCGCGACATTAGCACTTCCCTGTGCGTCAGTCGCTCCCGGCATCCTGCCTCCCGCGACATTAACACTTCCCTGTGCGTCAAAAGTTTGCGGCGCCTCACGGGTCAGGCTCACTCCGATGGCGAGCGGCCCGGCTACATCCTTGCCGCGATCCAATGCAATGTCTCCGTTCAAGTCGCCGGTCTCCGACCAACTGCGCGCACCGCTCTCCAGAAACGCCCGGCCCTGCCAGCCTTCGGGCGTCTTGAGATCCATCCCGCTCGCCTGTGGAAAAACGGTCAGTGTGTGCAGATCCTGAGTGACAGGGTGGGGCGGATACTCCGCGACCAGCGCCACGTCGGGACGCTTGATGCCCAGCAGTTGGGCGGCCGGCTCGACGATGACGCCGGGCTGAAACTCGATGCCAAGCTGCTCGGCGAGCGGCTCCAGTCCATGCAGCGGGCCGGGATCGCTGAGCCAAAGCAGATTACCTCCTGCGCGGATGTAATCCTGAATGAGATTGACCTCACCCGGCAGCAGGTCTACTTGTGGGCCGGCGATGACCAGAAGCGTAGTGTTGACGGGAATCTGCGGCTTATCGGTCAGGGCTAAGATCTGCACGTTGACGCCTTTATCTTGCAAATGACGTCCTAAATCGCCGAGATCATGGTTGGCGGCGCCGTGCGGATTGCGCTCACCGTGCCCCGACAAAAATACCACCCAGTGCTGATCGGAGCGGGCCACTCGTTGCAGGGCGTTGCTCAGGGTTTGTTCACTGAGCGACTGAACCTTGGTGTTACGTCCCGCGTATACGATGTGCAGTTCACCGTCCACGGTGACACCCAACTGACGCACCCGTTCGGGATCGGTATCGGGATTTACGAAGCGCAGTTCGATATCGGGCTTGTAGCGCCTGTAATGATTCACCAGTTCCGTGATCTGCCTGCGCAGCGTTCCTGTCTCGCGGGCATAGGCGGTGAAGGTGACAGGCCCGGCCAATTTTTTTAACAGTGTTTGACTAACGGGAGAGAGGGTGTTGCGGCCGCCGGCGGTCCAATCGGCCTCATAGTTATAGCGGGTGCCAAGCCACGCCAGAAGGCCGATCACACCAAGAAACAGCAGCACAAACAGCGCATTTTGCAGCCGCAGTTGGAGACGAGATTTGGGCGTAACGTCCATGAGGTCAGATTAGTGCGGCAAGCGGTCGGCGTCGAGCCTCCGCACGGCCAACACCAGAAAGGTGATGATGAAGAGCAGGTAATATAGGATGTCGCTACTGTTAAAGACGCCGCGCAACAGGGCCTCGTAATGCCGCACCAGCGACAGATAGGCAAACAGACCGCCACCGTCGGAACCCGCCCAGTCGAGTAACCACAACAATAGCAACAGGCCGAAGGTCGTGATGGCCGCGATGGTGGGTTGTGCGGTGAGAGTGGAGATAAACAGCCCGGCGGCGGCGAAACTCGCCGCCAACAGGGTGAGCCCCAACAGGCCACCCGCCAACTGTCCGAAATCCAGACGGCCGCCCAGTAACAGTGACAGCGGCATCAGTGCGAGCAGGCCCATCACAATGACGAGAAAGCCGAGCACGCCCAAATATTTTCCCACGATGATCTGGGTCATCGAGATGGGCGCGGTGAATAACAGGGACAGGGTTTGACCGCGCCGCTCCTCACTGATCAGCCGCATGGTGAGCAGCGGGACCACCAGCAGTAACACCACCGCAGCGCTGCCGAACAGGTTCGCGACCACCACGTCGCCCAGGCCGGGCGCGTTGGGTCTGCCGGCTAGGCTGGGTTGCACCTGCAAAAACAAATCAACGCGGATCAGGAACGAATAGCCGAGTATGATCTGTATCACGGCCAGTATCGTCCACCCCAGCGGAGACAGAAAAAGACTGCGCAGTTCCTTCGCGGCCAAAACAAATGTCATCATGCCGCCGCCTCCTGCTGGGTAATGTCAACAAAGATCTGTTCCAGCGAGAGCCGCTCCGGAGTCAACTCATACAGACCCCAGCCGTGTTGCACCGACATGTTGACCAGCGTCTCGGCGGGATTTTGTTGCGGCGGATGGTGCACGCGCAGCCGCCCGTCCTCCAGAGTTTCCACCGCAATGACGCCTGGCACTGCACGCAATGTCTCCAACATAGGAGGATTGCGCAATCCGAGATAGAGACTAGCTGCGTCCATCCGGCGCATCAGCCCCTCGATGCTGTCGCTCAACACCAGGCGACCCTGATGAATGATCTGTACCCGGTCGCAGGTCGCTTGCACCTCCGGCAGGATGTGGGTGGAGAGGATAACGCTATGCTCGTTGCGCAGTTCGCGGATCAAGCCGCGAATCTCGCGGATCTGAATGGGGTCGAGTCCCACGGTAGGTTCATCGAGTATCACCACCGCAGGGGAGTGGATGATGGCCTGGGCGATGCCGACCCGCTGCTGATAGCCCTTGGACAGATTGCCGATCAAGCGCCGCCCCACCTCGGCGAGCCCGCAGCGTTCTTTGGCCGTGTGGAGCGCCGCGCGGCGGCGGCGGCGCGGGATACGATGGAGCTGTGCGCAAAAGCTTAAGTATTCATCCACGCTCAACTCGCGGTACAGCGGCGGCTGTTCGGGTAGAAAGCCGAGCGCGGCCTTGGCTAGCCTGGGCTGATCGAGGATGTCGTAACCGGCGATCCATACCCGCCCGGCGCTGGGGGCGAGATTGCCGCTGATGATCTGCATGGTGCTGGATTTGCCCGCGCCATTCGGCCCGAGAAAGCCCAGCACCTCGCCGCGCCGCACCTCGAAGCTGACGTTATGCACGGCGCACAAGGCACCGTAATAACGCCACAGGTGTTCAACGCGGATTAGGGTTTCACTACTCATAAGCAACCATCACGTGATAGATAACAAGTGTACCTTAAAAAAAATTGCCGTATCAATACGATATATATTCTATTGGGCTTGGAGGAAGAATGGCCTTGACTCACCCGAATGAGCCGGGTTAGCTTACGCCTACATACAACTGTAATAAAGGCGAGCTACAGTCAACCTGCATCAACGAAAAGAATCCATGTTCTAACCCCAGAGTAAGAGGAGAGACACCATGAACCTTTCAGCACGAGTAGGTTTAACCCTGCTGTTATCACTGGCCTCGGCCGGTCTGTTTGCTGCCCCCCCCCCGCAGAGCGATCGGCCTGCGCTCGACCAACTAATCATTATCTATGACCCACTCTCGACGGCTCCCGCCGTCGCAGACATCGTCTCCGCTGTCAACAGTCAAAATCCCGCTCATCCCTTGAAACTGGAGTTGGGCAATCCCAAAAATGCAGCACCGTTAATTACACTACGAGCCACTCCCGTAGAGGAGGCCAGTTACAAACAAACCCCCTATTCGTCGGGTTCGCTGTTACAGCGTTATGTAGTATTGACCTATCCAGAGAATACTAATTTTGATGCATTGATCTCAGCTCTCAAACGCAACCCTCGGATACTCAGTGTCGAGAAAAATCAATATTTTGATCTCAGCGCCACACCCAACGACCCGCTGTATTACATCAACGCCTCTCAAGCCAGTTATCAAGCTCTGCGATTACCCGAAGCGTGGGACTATGTAAAAGGAAATGCCTATCTGTCTACGGTGGATAACGGCATTCAGTTGGGCCATCCAGATTTGGATGATCTCAATTACTATTACGTTTACCGGAATTATCGTGCGCAGTTTTCCAAGAATTTCGTTTCATCCGGCGCCAATATAGATGAATTTTCTAATCCGGTTTCAATGAGTGATTTTCCCTATGCGGGTCATGGTACTCATGTGGCCGGCATCATGGCTGCGGAAACAAACGATGGAGAGGGTGTGGCAGGGACATGTTGGAAATGCTCATTAATGCTAGGAAAAGCAGGAGTTGCGAGAACAGGGACGGCTTTAAACGGTAGCCCATTATATGGCATCCCGCTATCAGCGGCAGTAGACGCGCTCACTTGGTTGGTGCGTGGTGGGGCTCAGGTTGTTAATATGAGCTTCGGTAGTACGGGTGGGAATCAGAGTTGCACAAATACTGACTATACAGCTTACTGTAACGCTATAGCCTTCGCCCAAATCACAGAGACTACCCTGGTTGCCGCTTCAGGCAATTATAGAGCGGGCGGGGCAGTTGATTTTCCAGCGGCAGATTCGAGAGTCATCGCTGTTGGCGCCGTGACGAGCGATCCTAATGTGCTTTGGACAGGTTCAAGTTATGGAACGGCACAGGATTTGGTAGCGCCGGGCCAAAATATAATGTCATCTGTTTACACAGGGAGAGACTGGATCCCTGCTTTATGTGGGGATAACTTACCTAACGGATCATATCCCGGCTACGGAAATTGTACGGGTACGTCCATGGCTGCGCCTTATGTGTCTGGTATTGCTGGATTAGTAAGGTCAGCCAATCCTCTCCTTTCCAAGGGTAATGTTAATCAAATTCTCACCGTCTCAGCGAGTCGAGCATCTTCATGGAGTGCACAGTATGGTTACGGCGTGCCGAACGCCGGAGCCTCTGTAAGGGCCGCTTTAGGCTCCGTCGCCTATCGTGGGCAATTGACTAACCGAGTCACGCCTTTATTCAGTTTTTACGGCAACACCGGGCAGGATTATTTTTACACTACTGTCCCACAAATGGCGGCAGGTGCAATCTTCGGCACTATGCAGCCTCAACCCACCAATGCGTATTCAACCACTTATCAACCAGTGGGACCGCTTACCCCGGGCTATGCCAATTTTCCGATAGACGCTTACTCACAACTCTTCTTTAAGCCTCGGGCTTCGGTGTATATCCTGACGACAGCAAATAGTCTTAGCGGCTACTGTCCCTCGTTAGTCCCTCTGTACAGGATGAGCTATTCGACTCCCTACTTAAGTAATCAGGATCACACCTATACCACTGAACAAGCAGGAATAGAAGGCTTTAAGAGCGTGGGCTACAAGTTGGATGGGATTGAAGGTTATATTTACTCGAAAAATTGCCTACAGCCCCCGGCAACGGTTCGCCTCATGCGCAAGTACAACCCGAGTCGTGATGACCATGCCATCTTCCCCGAGAGCGAGTTGAACTACATGATCTCTCAGGGATACACACAAAATAGTGGCAACACTGACTGGATTGGCTATGTCTATCCCAACGCCGATTTTGACGCCGATGGCCTGAACGACGGCTTTGAAAGCCTGATCGGCACCTGTGGATTCAGGGCCGACACCGATTACGACGGCCGCACGGATGGGCAGGAAGTGAATCAATATCCCTACACCGATCCGGGGCGCTGTTATTGATCCATTGCAAATGAACAGGTTTGCCAAGGATGGCAAACCCGGGCTTGCAGGCGTAGCGGGAAGGTTTTTTAGAGTTTCCAAGCTAAGGGGTGGAGGAAGTGAATTTGAACACAACACGTATTTGGCATTGTTGTCTCATCGCTGCGTGGGTGCTCATAGTGGCATTGCTCGCAGCGCCTGTATCTCATGCCGCAGCGGGAGATTTGGATTCCAGTTTTGGGAGCAATGGGAAAGTCACTACTACCTTCCTCAATAAGAGCGCCAGCATTGATGCCATGACACTCCAGCCTGACGGCAAGATAATAGTGGTGGGGAGAGTTATTCCGAACGCCATCAACATCCCGTTCTCGTATAGCGATCTGGCCCTGGTTCGTTATAACGCTGATGGTAACATTGACACTGGCTTTGGGAGTGGGGGTATCACACTCATTGACTTTTCACCCGAGGACGATGTGAAAGCGATAGCCCTACAAGCCGATGGCAAAATTGTGATAGCGGGATCAGCCATTATCTCCACTAGTTCGTATTTTGATTTTGTGTTAACGCGTTACAACAATGACGGCAGCCTTGATACCGGCTTCGGTATCGGCGGCAAACAGACCACTGATTTCTTCGGCGGTAACGATCAAGTCAATGATATGGTCTTGCAGGTGGATGGAAAAATCGTAGTTGCAGGCACCACCTTCAATGGCTCAGACAGTGATTTTGCTCTGGCACGCTACAACAGCAATGGAGCATTGGATACGAGCTTTGGCATAGCCGGCAAGCTCACCACCCACTTCAGTAGCTATAACAGCACTAATGCCCTGGGCCTACAAACGGATGGGAAAATTGTGGCGGCGGGCGTCGCAGGTAATGGTGTAAACGATGATTTTGCCCTGATACGTTATAACACGGATGGGAGTTTGGACAGTGGCTTTGGTAATGGGGGAAAGGTCACCACCGATTTTTTTGCTCATCCTGACCGAGCATATGCATTAGCTATCCAGGCTGACGGAAAAATTATTGCGGCTGGGAGCGCCTATAATCTGGATGATAGCTTTGCTTTGGCTCGCTACCTCAATGACGGCAGCCTAGACGCGAGCTTTGGCTCTTTCGGGAAAGTCACTACTAATTTTTACCCCGACTTCGATGCGATAAATGCCTTGGCTCTGCAGCCGGATGGCAAAATTGTCGCTACAGGAAACTTAAGCTCCTATATTGATAACTTTGGGGTCCCCGGTGTAGCAGAGTTCATCTTAGCGCGTTATAACCCCAACGGCAGTTTAGATACTCGCTTCGGCAACGGTCGCAAGCTTCTTACTGGCTTCTCATATTATTCGGCCCATGATGCGGTTCTGCAAACCAATGATAAAATTGTCGTAGCGGGTGGTCTAGATAGTGGTTTTGGTCTCGCCCGTTATCTCAACGACTCCGGCCTCCCCCAACCCGGCTGGTGGTGGAACCCCGATGAGAGCGGCCGTGGTTTCAGTGTCGAAGTGAGTCAGAACACCCTGTTCATGGCGGGGTATTTATACGATGCATCGGGTCGAGCCACCTGGTACGCCTCGGCGGGGCCGATGGCGAATAACACCCTCTATCAGGGCACACTCCAGACGTTTGGCAACGGTCAGACCTTGACGGGGGCATACAAACCCTATTCGCTGACCAACTCCGATGCCGGG
>DATMXC010000111.1:0-10999 GCA_035561915.1 Gammaproteobacteria bacterium | reverse complement strand
GCCTGACTTAAAATCTGACTGACGCGCGACTCGCTAACCTCCAGCACCTCACCGATCTCACGCAGGTTCAGCTCTTCGTCGTAATACAGGGAGAGTACCAAACGCTGCCGTTCCGGCAGGGCCTCTATCGCCTCGGTGAGCACGCGATGCAGGTCTTCATCCTCCAGCCCCTCGAAAGGATTCTGACTGCGATCGGCCAGGCCCTCGACCACGCTCTGCTCGTCTTCACCCAAGTCATCAAAGCTGAACAAGCGGTGCGCGCAGGCGTCCTGCACGATGTGATGGTATTCCTCCAGGCTGAGGCCGAGCACCGCCGCTACTTCATGATCGCGGGCGTCGCGTCCGGTCTTGTGCTCCACCTCGTGCACCGCCTCGGCCACCTGGCGGGCCTTGCGATGCACCGAGCGCGGCGCCCAATCATTCTTACGCACCTCGTCCAGCATAGCGCCGCGGATGCGGATGCTGGCATAGGTCTCGAAGCTCGCGCCTTGTGCCGCATCGTAATTGCGCGACGCCTCAAGCAGGCCGATCATCCCGGCCTGGATCAGGTCATCCACCAGCACGTTGGCCGGCAATCGGCTCTTCAGGTGGTAGGCGATGCGCTTGACCAGCGGCGCATGCCGCGTCAGCAGATCGTCCTGCGCACCGGGCTGGGTGGTGGCGTACATCGCCAGACTGCTCATACCACTACCCCCGCGGCCGGTTCAGGGCGGCTCGCAAAATCCACCGCCGCGGGTGGCGTCCGGATGAGCCTCTCGACAAAAAATTCCATATGACCGGAGGCCGCCGTCGGCATAGGCCATGTATCCGTCTTTTGCGCCAGATTCTTGAACGCCAGCGCCGCCTTGCTGCGCGAAAACAGGTCCACCACCGCGCGCTGACGCTGTACGGCCTTGCGCACATAGTCGTCATAAGGCACCGCGCCCATGAAATCCAGCGCCACGTCGAGGAAGCGGTCCGTCACCTTGCTGATCTTGACGAACAGTTCGCGGCCCTCCTGCATGGCATGCGTCATGTTGGCGAGGATATGAAAAGTCTGTATCCCGTGCTCGCGGTGCAGCACCTTCATCAGGGCGTAGGCGTCAGTAATCGAGGCCGGCTCATCGCAGACCACCACGATGACCTCCTGCGCGGCGCGGGTGTAGCTCACCACGCTGTTGGAAATTCCCGCACCGGTATCTATCAGCAAGATATCCAACTGTTCGCTGAGCTCGCTGAAGGCGCGGATGATGCCGGCGTGCTGCATGGGATCTAGATCCATCATGCTGCGCGCACCGGACGAGGCCGGCACGATGCGCAAGCCGTCCGGACCTTCGATGATGATCTCCTCCAGCGAGCGTTCCCCGTCCAGTACATGGGACAGGTTGTAACTGGGCCGCAGACCCAGCAGCACGTCCACATTGGCGAGGCCGAGATCGGCGTCCATCAGCATGACCTGTTTGCCCCGCTGTGCGAGGGCCAGGGCGAGATTGACCGAGACGTTGGTCTTGCCGACCCCGCCCTTACCGCTGGTCACCGCGATAACGCGCACCGGGCGCGGCTTGGCGATGCGGCGCAGACCCGCGGCCTGATCGGCCGATGCCTCAGAATTGAGCATGCGCCGCCAACCCCCCAAAGGCCAATTCCAGCGATTCGTCTTCAATATTCTCGCCGCTGTGTTGCATGATGCTGACGCTGCGTATTACCAGGCTGTGCGCGCGAGCCGGTTGCATGTCCTCCGGGACGCGCTGGCCGGTGTTCACGTAGGCGACCGGAAGCTCCTGCTCGATGCTGACGGAGAGCGCAGGCCCCAGGCTGGTGGTCTCGTCCAGTTTGCTTAAGATACAGCCGTGCAATTTGACGCCTTGATAGGCGCGCGCGACTTCATTCAGACCAGGCAGCGCCGTGGTGGTAGACATGACGAGATAGGTCTTGACCGGTATCCGATCTGCGCCGCTGCCGTTCAACAGCGCGAACTGCTCCGAGAGGCGCACGTCACGCTGACTCATCCCGGCGGTGTCTATCAGCACCAGCGGCTTGTCGCGCAGGCCGAGCAAGGCGTTATGCAACTCCTCATGATTCATGGCGATGCGTACCGGCACACCCAGGATGCGTCCAAAGGTGCGCAGTTGTTCGTGGGCGCCGATGCGGTAATTGTCGGTGGTCACCAGCGCCACACGGTTGGGGCCGTGACGCAGGGCGTAACGCGCGGCCAGTTTGGCGATGGTGGTGGTCTTGCCGACACCGGTCGGTCCGACCAGGGCAACCACGCCACCCTCGCTCAGGATATCGTCGTTAGTCACCTGGAGTTGGTGCGCGAGCACGCCCAGGGCGTGACGCCAGGCCTGATCGAAGTCCAAATCACCGGCCAGGGTGTCGCTGATACGCAGGCTCAAGGCCGGGCTCAAGCCCAGCTCCATCAATCGTCGCAACAGCTTGGCGCGCAGCGGATGGCGCCGCCCGAGGTCGCCCCAGGCGAGCCCCGATAATTGCTCCTGCAACAACTCGCGCAGGGTCTTGATCTCTTCATTCATCTCCACCAGCGCCGGCTCCTGAGCCCACAGGATGCTTCCTCTACCGGCGGGGCGTTGCGTCTCTACGCGCTCAACACGCGATTCAGGTTGGGCTGCCACTGCGGCGGCAGGAATTTGCTTGGGCGATTTGCGAACAGCAGGTTCGGCAACGGGCTTGGATAGAGCAACAGACTCCTGTGTGATAGAGCGAGTACCACCCATCTCATTAAACAGTGCGGCGTCATACTCAATCGCCGCGACCAACTCGATTCCGTCTTCCATCGAACGGTTAGAGAGGATGACCGCATCGCTGCCCAATTCATCACGCACCTGACGAATCGCCTGGCGCATATCGCTTGCAAAAAAACGTTTAATCTTCATAGTCGTCACCTTTCACAGCATTCTTCGCATAACACATCTTATTGTCCTACTGTCGCAACCATTTTGATTTGCTTGTTATCCGGGATCTCGTCATACGAAAGCACATGCAGACCCGGGATGGTGTGTCTGACAAAGCGCGCCAGCAAGGTGCGTAACCCGGCGGGAACCAGCAACACCGCCGTCTGCCCCGAGAGTTCCAACCGCTTGGCGGCATCCGCCAGCGCCCTGTGCATGCGCTCCGCCAAACCCGGTTCGAGACCCACGCCCTCTCCTACCTTTATGCTCTTTTGCAATATTTGTTCCAACGAAGGATCGAGCGAGATAAACGGCAGCTCGGAGCCCATGCCATTGATGTTCTGCACAATAGAGCGGCCGAGGGAGACCCGCGCCGCGGTAGTCAACTCCACCGGATCCTGCGTCTTGCTGGCATGTTCCGCCAAGGTTTCGGCAATGCTGCGCATATCGCGGATCGGAATGTTCTCCTCGAGCAGGTTCTGCAACACCCTCAGCACTATGCCGAGCGAGAGCGGCTTGGGCACCAGTTCCTCCACCAGCTTGGGGAAGCTCTTGGCGAGGTTGTCGAGCAGCCGCTGGACATCGTCGCGGCCGAGCAGTTCATAAGAATGGTTTTGCAGCAGTTGGTTGAGGTGGGTCGCCACCACCGTGCTGGTATCCACCACGGTATAGCCCATCGTCTGCGCCTGATCGTGGAGACTCAGCTCTACCCATACCGCATCCAGTCCGAAGGCGGGGTCCTTGGCGGCCATGCCCGGTAAAGTGCCAAACACTCTCCCCGGATTGATGGCGAGTTCACGTTCCGGATAGACATCGGCCTGACCGACCGTCACGCCCTTGAGGGTGATGCGATAGCTGTTGGGGCCGAGATCCAGGTTGTCACGGATATGCACGGGCGGGACAAGAAAACCGAGATCCTGCGAAAGTTTCTTGCGCACTCCCTTGATGCGCGTCATGAGCTGACCGCCCTGCTGCTTGTCCACCAGCGGGATGAGCCGGTAGCCGACTTCCAGGCCGATGGTATCCACCGGAATCATGTCGTCCCAGTTAAGCTCTCTGGGTTCAGCGTTCGATTGCACCACAGGCAGAGGTACGGACGCCACTTTTTGCGCCTGCTGACGCTGGGCGATGAGATAGGCAGCTCCGCCGCTGATGGCGGCGAGACTCAGGAACGCGACATTGGGCATGCCCGGCACCAGTCCCATGGCGCCGATGATGGCGGCGGTGGTGCCGAGGGCGCGCGGGTTGCCCAGCAACTGGCCGACGATCTGCTGGCCCATGTTCTGCGCGCTGGAGACGCGCGTCACCATGATCGCCGCCGCGGTGGACAGCAGCAGGGCGGGGATCTGCGCCGCCAGGCCATCGCCAATGGTGAGCAAGGCGTAATTGTGCATCGCCCCGGAGAACGGCAGGCCGTGTTGCGCCATGCCGATTGCGAGACCGCCGACGATATTGATGAATACGATCAAGATCCCGGCGACCGCGTCGCCGCGCACAAACTTGCTGGCGCCGTCCATGGCCCCGTAGAAATCGGCCTCGCGGATCACTTCGGCGCGGCGCGTCTTGGCCTCGTCCTGGGTCACCAGGCCGGCGTTGAGATCGGCGTCTATCGCCATCTGCTTGCCGGGCATCGCGTCCAGGGTAAAGCGCGCGCTCACCTCGGCGATACGCCCGGCGCCCTTGGTCACCACCACGAAGTTGATGATGATCAGGATCGAAAACACCACCAGTCCCACCGCATAATTGCCGCCCACCACGAACTCGCCGAAGGCCTTGATGACCTGGCCCGCCGAGTCCGTTCCGGTGTGACCATGCAGCAGCACCACCCGCGTGGTGGCGATGTTGAGCGCCAGGCGCAACAAGGTGGCGAGCAGCAATACCGTGGGGAACACCGCAAAATCCAGCGGCCGCAGCGCGTAGACGCCCGCCAGCAACACCACCATGGCGAGCGCGATGTTAAAAGTGAACAATATGTCCAGCATGAACGGCGACAATGGCACTACCAGCATCGCCAGCATCAGCAACATCACGACCATCGCGCCGACGCCGCTGCGGCTGAGGTCTTGCAAACGATTCAGTACGGATTCTTGCATGCTTAGTCTCGTCTAAACTCGTCGGGTATCGGCAGATCGTCGGGCAACGGCACAGGCTGTAAATCTGGATCCTCCGCCCGGCGCCGCAGTTGGTAAACATAGGCGAGCACCTGCGCCACGGACAGATACAGACCCGCCGGAATTTCCTGATTGAGATCGGTGCTGTGATACACAGCGCGCGCGAGGCTCGGCGAGGACACGATGCTCACCTTGTGCTCGGCGCCCACCTCGCGGATCCGCTGCGCGATAGGTCCCGCGCCCTTGGCGACCAGCCTCGGTGCGCGCATGCGGCTCTGGTCGTAACGCAGCGCCACGGCATAATGAGTCGGGTTGGTGATAATCACGTCGGCCTTGGGCACCTCTGCCATCATGCGCCGTTGCGCCATTTCGCGCTGCAGGAAGCGGATACGGCCCTTGACCTGCGGATTACCGTCGGTCTCCTTGCCCTCATCCCGGATCTCCTGGCGGGTCATCTTGAGTTTCTTGGCGTGATCCCAGATCTGAAACGGCACGTCCGCGGCGGCGATGACTATCATCGTCGAACTGCATACCAGAAACGCCCAGGCCAGTAGATTGATCGTATGGGCGAGCGCCGCGTTGAGCGGCTCCGTACCCAGATTCAGAATCGCGCCGGCGTTATACTTGAGCCACACCAACAGCGCGGCGACGACCAGGGTGAATTTCACCAGGGCCTTAATGAGCTCCATGCCGCTGTGCGCCGAGAATAAACGGCCCAGTCCCTTGATGGGGTCGAGCTTCTCCATCTTGAAGGCCAGCGCCTTGCTGCTGAACGACCAGCCGCCCAGCAACAGCGGCGCGCCCAGCGCGACCACCACCAGCAACAGAAAAAACGGGAACAACGCACCTAGCGCATCGAACACCCCCTGGCCGAATACGCGCGTGAGCGCAGCGGGATCGAACACCTGAGTCCGGGTAAGGTGCAAGCCACCGCGCATCAAGGCGCTCATGTTATTGACAAGTCCCGCACCCAAATACAGCAACGCCCCGGCAGCGGCCAACAACATCGCCAGGGTATTCATCTCGCGTGAGCGTACCGTTTGGCCTTTTTCGCGCGCCTCTTGCAGGCGCTTGGGTGTCGCTTGTTCTGTACGTTCTTGACCGTCGTTTTGCGCCATGGCTCAGATCTCCGGCTGCACCAAATGGCGCAAAAAAACAAATACATCTTCCAGCAGCGCATTCAACTGCGGTAACACACTGGGCAGCGTAATCCACATCACCAGCAGGCCGAGCATCAGCGTGACCGGAAAGCCCACGGCAAACACGTTAATCTGCGGCGCGGCGCGGGTGACAACGCCAAAACCGATATTGACCACCAGCAACGCGGCCAGGGCCGGCAATGCGATCAGCACCGCGCCGGAAAACATATTACTGGCCCAGTCCACCAGTTCCCGCAGACCCGCAGAGCTGACACCTTGCGTCCCGACGGGCAGGGTATGAAACGAATCGGCGAGCACTCCGATCAAAATCAGATGACCGTTCAGCGTCAAAAATAGTAAGGTCACTAACACGGTATAGAACTGACTCACGGTAGGCACCACGACCCCGGTGACCGGGTCATTGAGCGAGGCGAAGCCCAACCCCATAGTCGTGCCGATAAGCTGGCCGGCGAACACAAAGGCAGCGAACACCAGCTGCAGCGAGAACCCCATCGCCAGGCCGATCAACACCTGCTGCACGGTAATCACCACGCCGGTCGCACCGAACAGGTCCGCCGCTGGCGCAGCGGGGATGACCGGCACGATCACCGCAGTCAAGGCCAGCGCCAGGCTGATGCGGACGCGCATCGGCACGCTTTGCGTACCGAGCAAAGGTGCGGCGCCCACCAGCGCCGCGATGCGGAAGAACGGCCACAGATAGGCGCTCAGGAAGGCGCTGATGTCGGCGGGATTGATAGCCATGATTCAACCGATCAACCCCGGAATCCCTTCGAACAAACGCTGCGTATATCCCATAATAAGTTGCAGCATCCACGGGCCGCCTATCACCATGGCCGCCACGGTAATCATGAGTTTGGGAATGAAACTGAGCGTCATCTCATTGATCTGGGTGGCGGCCTGAAAAATGCTGACCAGCAAACCCACGGCGAGCGCCGGCAACAACAGCACCGCCAGCAACAGGACGGTCACCTCCAGCGCCTGCTGCATGATCGTGAATACGCTGCCCGGAGTCATCCTCAATGCCCTTAATAGAAACTCGCCGCCAGACTGCCTACGACCAGCGTCCAGCCATCCACCAGCACAAACAGCATGATCTTGAACGGCAGCGAAATAATGAGCGGCGAGAGCATCATCATGCCCATCGCCATCAGCACGCTGGCGACCACCAGATCTATAATCAGAAACGGAATAAACAGCAGAAACCCGATTTGGAACGCGGTCTTCAACTCGCTGGTCATAAAGGCGGGCATCAACAACGTGAACGGCACCTGGTCCGGCGATTCGATACTTTCCTGTCCGGATATACGACTGAACAGGGCGAGGTCGCTCTCGCGGGTCTGCGCCATCATGAATTTCCGGAACGGCTCGCTGGCCTTCTGCAACCCCTCTTGCACCGTGATCTGATCGTTCAAATAGGGCTGCACGGCCTCCTGGTTCACCTTCTCGATCACCGGCCCCATCACAAACAGGGTCAGAAATAGAGCCAATCCTATCAGAATCTGATTGGTGGGTGTTTGCGCCGTACCGAGCGCCGTGCGCAGTATCGCCAGCACGATGATGATGCGCGTGAAAGAGGTCATCATTAACAGCGCGGCCGGCAACAGTGTCAGCGCCGTCATCAGCGCCAGCACCTGCAGGCTAAGCGAGTAAGTCTGACTGCCGTCGGCCGCGGTGGTCACCGAAAGGGCATTGAGCCCTTCCTGGGCCAGCGCCGCGGTCATCGGAAATAGCATCAAGCCCACCACCGTCAAACACTTTGCGATGAACTTGAGAAACGCTTTGGTAAGTAAATAATCTGTCGCTCTCATAAAGCCTGTCCCGTCCGTGTAGTGCGCTGTTTGAGCGCCAGCGCCAGGCGTTCCGCAAAACCCTGGCTACCTTGTTTATCCGTGCTGAACACCAGCGGTTGCTCCAGGACATGCAGAGTCTGCACCCGGCCGGGCGCGACCCCCACCAGCAACTGTTTGTCACCCACCTGTATCAACACCACACGCTCGCGAGGCCCCAGCGGCAATCCGCCCAGTATTTTCATATTGCCTTGTGCGGTAGACTGGAGATGCGTGAATCGCCGTAACAGCCACGCCGTTCCGCCGATCAATAGCAATATCACCAACAGGCCGAGCACGACCTGCAGCAGCCCTGCAATCGCCGGCTCGGCGGCAGCGGGAAGCTGCGCCGCGGCCTTATCCGCCGCACCGGCGGCTTGCCGGGCGAACGCAAGACCCACCCCGATCCAGAGAAATCGCAGCACGAAATCTGCGGCGTATAATGTCCTAGTAGGCTGTTGAAAAGCAGCCTGCGTGCGGCCCACGGGTGGGCCGCCATTTTTCAAGCTCGGTGTAGGTATTTGAAAAATGAAGCAAAGCAAAAATCGCACTTTTTGCTTTGTGTCAGGCAGGATGCCCCAATGCCGCGAGCGCAGGGATGCGCAGGAGCGGCCGAATTGAAAAAGCCCATGGAAGGGTTTTTTCAGCAACCTGTTGGCCGTCCGTTGCAATCGCCTTTCTCCTACTTCAACTTCTTGACACGCTCAGCGGCACTCACTATATCGGTAAGCCGGATGCCGAATTTTTCATTGACCACCACCACCTCGCCATGCGCAACCAGGCAATTGTTGACCAGCACGTCCATCGGCTCGCCCGCCAGGCGGTCCAGTTCCACTACTGAACCTTGATTCAATTGCAGCAGATTGCGGATACTGATCTTGGTATGACCGATCTCCATCGAGATGGTGACCGGAATATCCAGAATCACATCGAGATTGGCCTCAGCATTAACCGTCGCGACGGGCCCTTTCTGGAGATCCTGAAACTGGGCACGGGCGTAATCATCGCCCGGTGGCATCACGGGTACTGCGTCCGTCGCGGTTGCATCAGTCTGGGCCTGCTCAGCCAATGCAGCCGCCCAGTCGTCGGTCGCTCCATCGGGATTAGTAGGTTGCGGGGTGCTCATAGATTTCTCCTGGGATACTTGTGTTAATGCATAGAGGAAGGACGTTGGATCGGCTCGACGATCTTGATGGCGTTCATCCCTTGAGAGACGCCGAACTGCGCGCGAAACACAGGGATATCCTCCGATTTGACCGTCAGCAGGCCGGGCAGATCAATAGGGATCACATCGCCGGCCTTGAGATTCATCAACTCACGCAGCGTGATCTCTGTTTCCACCAGCGTGGTGCTCATATCCACCAGCGCCTCATTCATCTCTTCGCGTAGCGCAATCAGCCAGCGCTCGTCGGTCCCCACTCGATCGCTCTGTACGCCGGCGTCCAGCAGTTCACGGATCGGTTCCAGCATCGAGTAAGGCATGGTGACGTGCAGATCGCCGCCGCCACCGTCCAGCTCGATATGAAAAGTGGTGACCACCACCACCTCGTTGGGGCTCACGATATTGGCGAACTGAGGATTGACCTCGGAATTAAGATATTCAAAATCCACAGGCATCACCGGCGACCATGCCTCTTTGAGGTCCTTATAGGCCTGCGTCAGAATCATCTGGATGACGCGCAGTTCCGTGGGCGTGAACTCGCGGCCCTCGATCTTGGCGTGATAGCGCCCGTCGCCGCCGAAGAAATTGTCCACCACGATGAACACCAGTTTGGGATCGAGAATAAACAGCGAGGTGCCGCGCAGTGGCTTGATACGGGTAAGATTCAGACTGGTCGGCACGAACAGGCTGTGTACATACTCGGCGAACTTGAGCATCTGCACCGCTCCCACGGAAATCTCGGCGGAGCGCCGCAGCATATTAAATAAACTAATACGGAAATAGCGCGCGAACCGTTCGTTCACCATCTCCAGCGTCGGCATGCGGCCGCGCACGATGCGGTCCTGACTCTGAAAGTCGTAACCCTGCGCAACGCCGGCGGGAATCGGTTCAGGCTCGGTCTTGACGTCGCCGCTCGACACGCCGTTGAGCAGCGCGTCTATTTCATCCTGGGATAATAAGTCGAGATTGCCTGCCATGACGGTTACTGCATCACAAAGCTGGTGAAGTAGACGGCCTCAACGCCGGGTTTGCCGGTCTGTTCCTTGAGGATCTTCTGGATCTCGGCCAGCGTCTCGGCGCGGACCTTTTCCTTACCTTCCCGGCTGGCGAGGGTTTCCAGGCTTTGGCTGCTCAGCATCAGGGCGAGGTTATTGCGGATCACTGGCAAATGCGTCTTAACGGCATCCAGCACCTCCTGGTCACGCGCCATCACCTCCATGGTGACTTGCAGGAATCGCAACTGACCCTGCTCCTGAAAATTGACCACAAATGCGGGATCGAGCGGGAGATACAGAGTGACCTTAGGCTCTTCTTTTTTCTTGCCGTTCTTTTTGCCTTTACCCTTGGTCTTGTCACCTTTTTTAGCGGCGTCCTTCCCGTCGGAGTTGTCGGCGCTCGCTACGTCCTCCTCCCCCTCGGCATGCGCAGAAAAGGCGGGGATGATCCCCGAGAAATACACACCCGCCGTGGCGCCGCCCAGCAGCAATACACCCGCCACAATCCAGATGATGAGCTTTAGCTTGCCGCCCTTTTTCTTGGCGGGTGCCTCTTTTTCGGTATCCAACTCGACATCATCATCAATCGGCATTGCTTACTCTCCGGCGAATTGCTTTACAAGGTTCTTATTAGCCAGTTAGCAAGAGCTATGCCATCACGATGAGCTATATTTAATCGTTGTTTTTCAATGCTATAAAATGTTACCTGCGACAATTGCCAAGAACTTGGCGAAGACTGAGGGAAGAGTAAAGAAGGGGGGTGGCGGAAATATGACGATGCTGGAGAGGGCAGCCAGGCAACTACTCTATTGAAGTTAGGCGTGAGGGGCAAGGAGTACAGAGCTAGGGGCTAGAGG
>DATMXC010000110.1:0-5586 GCA_035561915.1 Gammaproteobacteria bacterium | reverse complement strand
TTCCGGTTGGATCGGTGTGATGAAGGGTGCGATCAGCAAGAACGCCTGCTACTTCAACAGCCACCGCATGATGCGCCGCTACGCGACCGAAGCCTACATCCGCTAGCGCATGCGCATCCTGGTGTTCAACAGTGGCAGCGCGACGCTCAAGTTTCAATTTTTTGAAACAAATCATGCGGGATTCCGGTCTTTGTCGCACGGCTCTATCGAGGCTCGGGGCGATTACGCTCGGGCTGGACTCGACGCTTTTGCCCAACTGCGCGCTACTTTAGGTGAGTCATGGGCGCAGCAACTAACGGCGGTAGGTCACCGCATCGTGCACGGCGGCGAGCACTTCGTTACACCAACACTCATCACACCGCAGGTGCTGAGCGAAATCGAAGCACTGAGCGCGCTCGCGCCGCTACACAATCCCCCGGCGCTGGAAGTAATACACGCCGCGCGAGGAGAATTGGGCGACAGTGCGCCTATGTATGCGGTGTTTGACACCGCCTTCTATCACGACTTGCCGGACGCGGTAAAACACTATGCGCTGCCAACAGAATGGACACAGAAATACGGTTTGCGTCGCTATGGCTTTCATGGCATCGCACACCGTTACTTATATGAACGCTATACAGAGTTAAACGGGAAGGCTGCACAGCGCGTCATCACCTTGCAGTTGGGTCAAGGCTGTTCGATCACCGCGCTACGCAATGGACGACCGGTAGACACCAGCATGGGCTACACGCCGCTGGAAGGGCTCATCATGGCCACCCGCCCCGGCGATGTAGACGCGGGTGTGCTGTTGCACTTGTTGCGCAGAGGTGTAAGCATGGATGAACTAAGCCAAGGATTGAACGCGCGCTCCGGCCTGTTGGGGCTCTCCGGGATCAGCGGTGACATGCGAGAACTGTTACGTTTGGAGGTGCAAGGCCATGAGGGGGCGACGCTTGCAGTCAACGCCTTTTGCCAGCGTGCGCGGAAATATCTCGGCGCTTATCTTGCGGTGTTGGGCGGAGCGGACGCGATTGTTTTCGGCGGTGGCATAGGTGAAAATGCGCCGCAGATTCGCGCGCGCATCCTGTTAAATATGGAGTGGTGCGGCCTGGTGCTCGATGAACCGGCCAATGCGTCGGCGATGGGTGTGGAGAGTTGTATCTCCGAGGCCCGCTCAACGCAACACGTTTACGTAATCCCCGTGAATGAAGAATTGCTGATTGCAAAGGATATATGTCGTCTTTAGCAAGACTCTTGCAAATCGCCGTAGTATTAGGCGGCTACCTGATAGGGTGGGTGCTGGGGCGGTGGCTGCATCGGCCCGCCGAGGTCACTCCCGCGCAAAAATTTTGCCGTGCCTTGGAAAGGTTGGGAGGCTCATTTGTTAAATTGGGCCAGGGCCTCAGCCTTCGCCATGATTTGCTGCCCAACGATTATATTATCGCGCTGCAGGCGTTGCAGGATGATGTGCCTCCCTTCCCCGGCGATATAGCCATTAAAGAAATAGAAAATGCCCTGGGAAACAGCATAGAAAATCTTTTCGCGGAGTTTGATGTGAAGCCGCTTGCGGCCGCTTCCATTGCCCAGGTGCACAAGGTGCGCCTGCATGACGGACGTCTCGCGGTCGTAAAAATCCGGCGCCCCGGAATCAAGGCCCAGATAGATCAAGACATGCGGATACTAAAAGTCCTGCTACGCATCTTGACTGTCTTGATACCCGCTTTGCAACAGTATCAACCCTTGGAGATTATCAGCGAGATTTGGACCAATCTGCGCAAGGAAACGGATTTCAGGCAAGAGGCGCGCAACGTCCGGCGCTTTGTGGAAGCGTTCAAGGATTCACAGACTATCTGTATTCCCGCCGTAGTGGATGAGCTTTACACCGAATCCGTGCTGGTGCAGGAATTGAGCAGCGGGCTGCGAGTGGATGATCCGGGCATTAAAGAAAGGGGCCCGCAACTTGCACAGGCCTTTGTAGAGGCCTATCTGCACCAGTTTTTTGTGATGGGCGTGTTCCACGGTGACCCGCACCCCGGCAATCTGTTCATTACGGCAAATAACCGCATCTGCTTTCATGACTTCGGGATGGTTGGCTTCCTGGACCGGTCCACGCGCAAGAATCTTGCCGCGCTCATGCAGGCCTTTATAAAACAAGACAGCGATTGGATGTTGGACAGCTATCTGGATTTAGGTATGCTGGGAGGAGAGCTGGATCGCGGCGAATTCCGGCACGGGCTGGAAGAAATGCTTGAAGACTATGCCCACCTGCCTTTCAAAGACTGGTCTTTTGCCGAAGCCTTCATGCGGATCACCCGCCTGGGCAGAGGCCAAAATATCCGTGTTCCTCACGCTCTGCTGGTCTTGATGCGCGCGATGTTCTTGATGGAAAACACCGTGCGCAGCCTGGATCCAGATTTCAACCTGATGGACGGATTGTTGGGGAAGGCGGAGCAGGTAGTACAAACATCGCTGCGAGAAACAAGCTTTAGTGACGCGACGGCACGACTGAGATATGAATCAGGTGTGGCGGTGCAGGAAATGCCGGCGGTCTTGAGTGCATTGCTGCGCCGGCTGCGCAGGGACGGACTGGAGCTGCGCGTACGTCATCACGGTCTGGAGGATCTGGAAAGGCACTTGGATCGCAGCAGCAATCGGATGGCGTTGGCGCTGGTCACGCTGGGGCTTTATATCGCCGCTTCCTTACTCATGCAGAATAGCACAGGGCCGCGCATAGCCGGTACACCGGTGTTTGCCATCATGGGTTATGGGTTGGCGCTGTGGTTTACCTTTCGTCTGGTGAGGGGCATTTCACGTTCCGGACGGCTATAGACTATGGCTGGCAGGGTGTTGATAAAGTCCGTCCAGGACTTTATCAACCAAGCAAAGCAAAAATGTGATTTTTGCTTTGCTTCATTTTTCAAATACTTGTGTATTTGAAAAATGGCGGCACATCCATGTACCGCACCGCAGGATGTTGATAAACAGAGTTTATCAACATCCTGCTAGACAGGGTGTTCTTATAATGAGGTCATGATGGAACTCACATTTCTAGGAGCGACGGGCACCGTTACGGGATCCAAGTATCTGGTGCGCACCGGTGCAAAAAAAATATTGGTGGATTGCGGTCTGTTCCAGGGTTACAAGCACTTGCGCTTGAGAAATCGCGCGCCCCTATCTGTGAATCCTGCTGAGATAGATGCGGTCGTGCTGACCCACGCACACTTGGATCACAGCGGCTATCTACCGTTGCTTATTAAAAACGGATTTTCCGGCAAGGTATATTGTAGTGAGGCGACACGCGATCTGTGCGCCATCCTGTTGCCGGATAGCGGACATCTGCAAGAGGAAGAGGCGAGGTACGCCAACAAGCGCGGTTATTCCAAACACACCCCTGCACTGCCGTTGTATACGCTGGAAGATGCCGAGCGTGCAATGCAAGCGTTCAGCCCCGTCCCTTTTGGAAAAGAAATTGCGCTGGGTGGGAGTCTGTCCGCGCGGCTCATTCCAAACGGCCACATCCTGGGTTCGGGCTGTGCGCTGATAAAGGACGCACGGACGTCACTGTTATTCTCCGGCGATCTGGGGCGCCCGAACGACCTCATCATGCGTGTCCCCGAGATGGTACGCCAGGCGGATTATCTGGTGATGGAATCCACTTATGGCAACCGTCTCCACGACCCGGCGGACCCGCAGATCAAACTCGCCGAGATCATCCACCGCACCGTCGAGCGCGGCGGGACGATACTGATCCCGTCGTTTGCAGTGGGCCGCGCCCAAACCTTGCTCTACTATATCCACCTCTTGAAGGCCACGCGCGCGATACCCGACATCCCCGTGTTTCTCAACAGCCCGATGGCGGCGGACGCCACACGCATCTTCCACAATCATCGCGGCGAACACCGCTTGACCGATGTGCAATGCGACGCCATGTGCCGTGCCGCACACATCATCAACAGCGTCGAGGAATCCAAGGCGCTTAACGAACGCAAGGGTCCGATGATCATCATCTCCGCAAGCGGCATGGCCACAGGAGGTCGCGTATTGCATCACCTGAAGGTGCTCGCGCCGGATGCACGCAACACGATACTATTCGCCGGCTTTCAGGCGGGAGGTACGCGCGGCGCCGCCATGCTGAACGGCGCAGAAGCGATCAAGATACACGGCGAGTACGTGCCGCTGCGCGCCGAGGTGGTGGCGTTGGACAATCTTTCGGCGCATGCGGACTACGAAGAAATCATCGAATGGCTCAAGCATTTTCACACCCCACCCAGGCAAACCTTCATCACCCACGGCGAGCCCGCTGCGGCGGATGCGCTGCGTCACCGCATCGAGGAGCGCTTTCGCTGGAACGTTCGCGTGCCGGATTATCTCGAAAAGGTGACGCTGATATGAATAGTTGTAATCCCGCTATGCTTATCAAGCGCCTGCCGGAATGTTAGTATAGATCGTATGAAAAAGCTCATGGCAAATCGCCCGGATATCTTGAAAGCACCCGCGCGGGCAGCCGAACCCTGGCAGCGGATGCTCAACGAAAATCCATTATTGGCGGTAAGGATTCTAGAAAATATCATGGATGGAGTCCTCATTACCGATGCCGATGGCCATATTCAATATGTCAACCCGGCATTCGTTGCTATTACAGGCTATAGCGCAGATGAGGTCATGGGCAAAAACCCTCGGATCCTGAAATCCGGCCACCAGGGTGATGAGTTTTATCAATACATGTGGACAACCCTCAGTACCCGCGGACAGTGGCAAGGCGAAATCTGGAACCGGCGTAAAAACGGAGAAATCTATCCGGAGTGGGAAAACATCGCCGTTATTAAGGATGGCGAGGGCAAGGTGACCAACTACGTGGCGATCTTCAGCGACATCACCGTGCTGAAAAACATGGAACGCCGCTTTCATCACCTCGCCCATCACGATCCTCTCACCGGTCTTCCGAACCGTTTGCTGTTTCAGGATCGTTTACAGCAGGCCTTGGGGCAGGCGAAAAGACAACAACATATACTGGCAGTACTCTTTATTGATCTAGACAATTTTAAAACGATTAATGACACCCAGGGACACGCCGTTGGCGATCAACTGATAAAAACGGCCGCGGAACGACTTACTCACTGTGTGCGCAACGCCGACACCGTCGCGCGCTTGGGCGGCGATGAATTTGTTGCTCTGCTCGTCAACATAAAAAATCCACAGGATGCCGAGCGTGTCGCCAAAAAAATCATCTCCGCAGTGGCCAAGGTCTTTGTCGTGGAGGGCCACGAACTTTCCATCTCGGCCAGCATCGGAGTGTGCCTTTACCCCGAAGATGGCGAGGACCCCAATACTCTCATTAAGAATGCCGACACCGCCATGTATCGGGCCAAACAGCAAGGCAAAAATAATTATCAGCTATACACACCTTCTAAATAGAGGATACAGGTTACGTATTTGTAATCTCTTCCTATGAACTTTGCGGTAACTGGTTTACCTAAGGAAGCAGTACTTAAAGGAGGTAGTTATGAGATACAGAAAATATCTTTTGCCGTTTAGCATGGTGTTCGTAAGTCTGGTCAGCGCCGGATGCGCTTCGACGGTCGGAAAGTTCTACTCAGGCTCTGAACA
>DATMXC010000109.1:0-12116 GCA_035561915.1 Gammaproteobacteria bacterium | reverse complement strand
CAAAGGCCTCGAAGCGCCCGCCAAGCAGTAAGCCGGCCGCCGTCAATGTGGGATGAGCTACTCACCGCCGTCGCGCTCATTCTGGTCGTGGAAGGCGTGTTGCCCTTTCTGAATCCGGCGGGTTTCCGTAGATCTCTAGTGCTGATCAGCCAAATGGACAATCTCACTCTGCGCATCGGTGCATTCATCAGCATGGCGCTCGGTGTGGCGTTGCTGTATGTCCTTAAGAACTAGCTGCAGGCAGTTAAGCATTGATCCTGCGCAACGATAAAAAATCCCATGGCCGATAAAGATCACTGGCTGCTGCCCGCAGGTATCGAAGATGTCTTACCGCCGCAGGCCGAGCGCCTGGAGTGGTTGCGACGCGATCTGCTCGATCTGTTTCATGGCTGGGGCTACGAACTGGTCATCCCTCCGCTGGTGGAATATCTGGAGTCACTACTCAGCGGCATGAGCCGTGACCTCGATCTGCAAACCTTCAAGCTCACCGATCAGCTCACCGGCCGTCTCATGGGCGTGCGCGCCGACATGACACCCCAGGTGGCGCGTATTGATGCCCATCACCTCAAACGCAACGCGCCGGTGCGCCTGTGTTATCTCGGCACGGTGTTGCACACGCGGCCCGATGGATTCGCCCGCTCGCGCAATCCATTGCAGGTGGGCGCAGAGTTGTATGGCCATGCCGGCATCGAGAGCGATATCGAGATCCTGTGTTTGATGCAGGAAGTGCTTACCCTTACCGGCGTAAGCGACGCGCATCTCGATCTCGGTCACGTCGGTATCTTTCGCGGTTTGGCGCGCGAGGCCGGACTCGATGCCGGACATGAGGCCATCTTGTTCGATGCGCTGCAACGCAAGGCGGTGCCTGAGTTGAAAAGTCTGCTGGCAAGGTTAAACGTTTCTGTTGAACAGCAGCAGCGTTTACTCTGTCTCGCCGAATTGAACGGTGGAGTTGAAGTCCTCGCCGAAGCCGAGAGCGTACTGCATGGGGCGGGGGCGGAGGTCAAGCGTGCCCTGGAGGATTTGCAGGCGATCGCACAGGCCGCCGGCCGCTATCTGCCGGAGGTGCCTTTGCACTTCGATCTCGGCGAATTGCGCGGCTATCACTATCACACCGGCGTGGTATTCGCCGCCTTTGTGCCCGGTCACGGGCAGGCCGTCGCGCAGGGCGGACGCTATGATGTCGGACGTCTCTATGGTCAGCCGCGCCCGGCCACTGGATTCAGTGCCGATCTCAAGACACTGATCGCACTAAGCCCTGGCCCGGCGGTCGCACACGTGAGCGGCATCCTGGCGCCCTGGGGCGATGATCACGCTCTGCGCGATACGGTTAGGGAATTACGCGAGGAGGGTGAGCGCGTCATCTGGGCGCTGCCGGGGCAGGCGGGAACTGCCGCGGACTTGGGCTGCGACCGCAGATTGGAACAACGTAAAGGTGTGTGGACAGTCGTCGAGACAGAGGATGTAAAGAGTGGGTAAGAACGTGGTGGTCATCGGCACCCAATGGGGTGACGAGGGTAAGGGCAAGGTAGTGGACCTGCTCACTGACCGCGCCAAGGCGGTGGTGCGGTTTCAAGGCGGCCACAACGCCGGCCACACGCTGGTCATTGAGGGTGAAAAGACGGTGCTGCACCTCATCCCCTCGGGCATCCTGCGCAACGGCGTCTCCTGTTTAATCGGCAACGGCGTGGTGCTGTCGCCCAAGGCCCTGCTCGAAGAGATTGAGATGCTGGAAAGAAAAGGAATTCCGGCGCGTGACCGTCTCAAGATCAGCGAGGCCTGCCCTTTGATCCTGTCTTATCATGTCGCGCTCGATCACGCGCGTGAACTGGCGCGCGGCAAGGCGGCGATAGGCACCACCGGGCGCGGCATCGGCCCTGCCTATGAAGACAAGATCGCGCGCCGCGCGCTGCGCCTCGGTGACCTGTTTCACCGGGAACGCTTCGCCGCCAAGCTCGGTGAGGTGCTCGACTATCACAACTTCGTACTGCAAAATTATTATCGCACCGAGCCCGTCGTTTTCAATCAGGTGCTCGATGAGGCGCTGGCCCTACAAGAGGTTATCGCGCCGATGGTGGCGGACATTCCGGAGTTGCTGCGCCAGCACGCCAAGCGAGGCGACGGCGTATTATTCGAGGGGGCACAGGGCGCGCTGCTCGATGTGGACCACGGCACCTATCCCTATGTTACGTCCTCGAACACGACAGCGGGCGGCGCCTGCACCGGCAGCGGCGTCGGGCCGACCCGCATAGATTATGTATTGGGCATCACCAAGGCGTATACCACGCGGGTGGGTTCCGGCCCGTTCCCCACCGAGTTGTTCGATGAGATGGGCGCGCATCTGTCCACACGCGGCAACGAATTCGGTTCGACTACGGGGCGGGCGCGTCGCTGCGGCTGGTTCGACGCCGTCGCGTTGCGCCGCTCCAATCAGATCAACGGCGTGTCGGGACTGTGCATCACCAAGCTGGATGTCCTGGATGGGCTGGAATCCCTCAGTCTGTGCGTCGGTTACCGCTGCGGTGGGGTGGAGCGCATGACACCGCCGGTGGGTGCGGAGGCCTACTCCGATTGCGAACCGATCTATATAGAGATGCCGGGCTGGCAACAATCCACCGTCGGTATTACCGGCTACGACGCACTGCCGCAAAATGCGCGCGCCTATCTTAAGCGCATTGAAGAGATTGCCGAGACACCGATAGATATCGTCTCCACCGGCCCGGATCGGGCGCAGACTATAGTGTTACGGCACCCGTTTGATTGAGTAATTCCAATTCTCATTCAAAACAACGATTCACCACGGAGGACGCGGAGGAGAAACAAACCCTGTTGATGTTATTCCTTTGCATCCTTGATGGTTTGTGTATTTTCCTTGTGTTCCTCTGCGCCCTTGGTGTCTTGGCGGTTAAACAGATGTTTTTAGATTTAACGCAGCCCCTCCACGGACTTGATGGCCATGCTGAACGTACCGTCGTCTTTTTCGTCCTGTTCAATCCGCACCGGCAGATAGTCGAGACTCGGCGCACACCAGATCAGGGTGGTTTTCTTGTCCGGCCCGGGCACACGCTGCACCTTGACGGTCTTAAGCTTGCCTAGCGGCGTATCCAGCGTCTCTTCACCGATAATTTCAAAACGGTAGGTCTTGAATTTGTGCTTGTCCGCGATGGGGTATTCGAGCGGTTTTTTTCCATCTTTCATATCCGTCATCAGGACGAGTTGATAGAGTAGGATGTCGGTCAGCCCCATTGGCACGGGCATGGCTCGTGTTTCGCCGTCCAGGGCGTTCTTGACCAGCCGCTGATCCCAGTCGAAAGTGATCTGAATTTTTTTTGGCGTCTTGCCGCCGCTTTTTTCATAGTGGTATTCGAGCGCGCGGATTGCGCCGTCTTTATAGTCCCACACGCTGCGTTCGACAATTTTTTCCCTCACCAGCAGGCTCAATAGTCCGCTCGCAACAGTGACCGACTCATAGCTGTACTGGCCTCCGGCCTGTTTGCTCAGCGTCCGTGTCATCTCACCGATGGGGATCCCTCCCTTGTTGACGGTGTACTGCGCGTTAAAGGCTTGCGGCGCGGCCGCAGCGCTATAGGTGCCGATAAGATACAACACCGCCGCACCGATGACGTACAGGGAAGTACTAATGTCGCGGGAGGCAGGACGCCGGGAGCGACGAAAATGTCTGACCATCACTGTTTGACCTCGCTGGGTAGCAAGTGTTCAGAAGCCTCCAATATCTCACCGTCTAGCACCGCGCAATCGCGGCCGCTGTGCCGCTCCAGCCGCAAGCGTCCCTCGGCGAACCAGCGCAGCACCTGCGGATAGATGCGATGTTCTTCGGCCAGCACTCGCGCCGCGAGCGTATCGGCGGTGTCCTCTGCTAGCACAGACACACAGGCCTGAACAATCACGGGGCCGCCGTCCACCGCCTCGGTGACGAAGTGTACGGTCGCACCGTGCTCACCCACGCCCGCGGCGAGCGCGCGCCGATGTGTGTTGAGGCCGGGAAAGGCGGGCAGTAGGGAAGGGTGGATGTTGATGAGACGCCCCCGATAGTGGCTGACGAACTTCTCGCTCAAGATGCGCATGAATCCAGCAAGTATCACCAATTGCGGCGCATGACGGTCTATGAGTTCCTGCAGCTCCCGGTCGAAGGTCTCACGATCCGCAAACAGGGTATGATCGAGCACGTAGCTGGGTAGCCCAGCGTGGCGCGCCTGCTCCAGGCCGGCTGCCTCGGGCCGGTTGCTGATTACCGCGCGTATATCGAGCGGCAGGCCCTCTTCGGCCACCGCACGTAAGATGGCTTGGAGGTTAGTCCCCCGCCCTGAGATGAGAATCACACAGGGCATGCCTGACATAGTCAATCTTGCAAGATGACCCGTGGTGGCCCTGATCGTTTGGCGGCCTCGATATGGCCGATGAGCCAAGCGGTCTCGCCTTCGGCCTTCAGCACCTCCAAGGTCAGATCCGCGTCTTCTTCCGCCACACACACCACCATGCCGATACCGCAGTTGAAGGTGCGGTACATCTCTTCCGTCGCCACCTTGCCCTGTTGCTGCAGCCAGTCGAAAATAGACGGCTGCGGCCATCTCAAGGCGCTTACGACGGCGCACGTATTCTCAGGCATCACACGCGGTAGGTTTTCCAGAATTCCGCCGCCGGTGATATGCGCCAAGGCGTGCACCTTCACCTTCTTAAATAATTTGAGCAAGGGTTTTACGTAAATACGGGTCGGCGCCAGCAAGGTTTCGCCGAGACTCCGGCCGTGAAAATCTTGCGCGAGATCCGCACCTGAGATTTCGATGATCTTGCGTATCAGCGAATAACCGTTCGAGTGTGGCCCGGAGGAGGCTATGCCGATCAGCACATCACCAGGGGCTACCCAGTCTCCGTCTATAATGCGCGATTTTTCGACGATGCCGACGCAAAAGCCGGCGAGATCGTAGTCACCGCCGTGATACATGCCGGGCATCTCGGCGGTTTCGCCGCCGACCAGCGCCGCACCGGCCAGCTCACAGCCCTGACCGATGCCTTCAATGACCGCCGTGGCCACATCCACATCAAGCCGTCCAGTTGCATAGTAATCGAGAAAAAACAGCGGTTCGGCGCCCTGCACGACCACGTCGTTGACACACATGGCGACGAGATCTATGCCGATGGTGTTGTGCCGGCCCATCTCCAAGGCCAGTTTCAACTTGGTGCCGACCCCGTCGGTGCCCGATACCAGCACCGGCTCGCGGTAGCCGGGCGGCAGTTCAAATAAGGCACCAAAGCCTCCGATTCCGGCTAAGATACCTGGACGGCGGGTGCGGGCCGCAATCGGTTTGATCCGTTCGACCAGACGATCACCGGCGTCAATGTCTACCCCCGCGTCGCGATAACTGAGCGCAGGGGTGTCCTGTAGGGATCGAAGAGGCGGGCGTTCCTTCACAAGGGCTCCGGGTCAAAGAGTGTTATGGTATAGGGCTGTTGCGACGACTGCAAACTGGGCAACGGGTCTGGACACCCTTCCTGTTGACTTGCAAGCCGTCCTCGCATAGCGTTAACGGGTTGACTCAAGGGGGTAGACGGCGCAGTCGCTGAGTATCTATGCAAGCTAGCAATATTCCCAATGCCATCAGCCTGGGTCGCATACTGCTGGTGCCGCCGATGGTCGCGGTGCTGCTGAACGAGTATTATGGAGCGGCGCTCGTGTTGTTCGCTGTGGCCGGGGTCAGCGATGCCTTGGACGGATATCTTGCAAAGCGCTATGGCTGGAGTAGCCGCTTAGGCTCCATCCTGGACCCGCTTGCCGATAAGCTGTTACTGGTCAGCGCCTATCTCGTTCTAGGCTGGCTTGGCGAGATCCCGCTGTGGTTGGTGATGGTGGTGGTGGGCAGGGACTTGGTGATCGTGGCTGGCGGTGTGGCGTATCACTATCTCATCGGTAGTTATGAGCTCGAACCCAGTCTGCTCAGCAAGCTCAATACCCTCGCACAGATCGTGTTGATACTCGCCATGTTAGTGACTCATAGTGTGTTAAGCCTTCCCGCCGGGTTGGTCGCCGCGCTCATCTATCTGGTGCTGGTCACCACGCTGTTGAGCGGACTAAGCTACGTGTGGACTTGGGGCGTGCGTGCTCTGCGGGCGGGGGAAGGACAGTGACCGATTCCAATGACGTACAGGGAAGTACTAATGTCGCGGGAGGCAGGATGCCGGGAGCGACCAAATGGCTGATATTGTTGCCCATCGTTATCGCCGGGGGTTTTCTGTACCTGCTCGCGCCGGTGTTGACGCCGTTTTTTGTCGCGGCGCTGCTCGCCTATTTGGTGGACCCCTGGGTGGACAAACTGGAAACGTACAAACTATCCCGAGGGCTCGCCACGGCCATCGTCTTCACCGCATTACTCGTAATGATCGTGCTCCTGCTGCTGATCTTTGTTCCCATGCTGGAGCGGCAGATCACCCTGTTCATCGGCAAACTCCCGGGTTATCTGGAATGGCTTCAAAACACCGCGCTGCCATGGCTGCTGGCGCGTTTTGGCTTGGAGCAGACGAATCTTGATCTCAGTGTGCTGCAACAAACACTCGCCAAAAACTGGCAGAAGGCGGGTGGCCTGGCGGCCAGTGTATTGACCTCGTTGTCGCACTCCGGCCTGGCGTTTCTCGTGGGGCTCGTCAACCTGCTGCTCATCCCGGTGGTGACGTTTTACCTCTTGCGAGACTGGGATATTCTTATGGCGCGTATCCGGGAACTGCTGCCGCTCAACATCGAGCCGGTGGTGGTACGTCTGGCCAGACAGAGTGATGAAGTATTGGGCGCTTTTCTGCGCGGCCAGCTCCTGGTGATGTTCGGACTAGGCGTGATCTATTCGGTGGGTTTGTGGCTCGTCGGTCTCGATCTCGCTCTGCTCATCGGCATGGTTGCGGGCCTGCTGAGTTTTGTCCCTTATCTTGGATTTATCATAGGACTGCTCGCGGCGGGCGTTGCGGCCGTTGTGCAATATCACGATGTGGTGCATCTGCTTCCTATCGTCATAGTATTTATCAGTGGGCAGCTCGTCGAGGGCCTGGTGTTGTCGCCCTTGCTGATCGGCGGGCGCATCGGTCTGCATCCCGTGGCGGTGATCTTCGCCGTGCTGGCGGGCGGCCAGTTGTTCGGTTTTTTCGGTGTGCTGCTGGCGTTGCCTGCCGCGGCCGTCATCATGGTACTGTTGCGCCACGCGCATGAGCGTTATCTGAGCAGCCGCTTGTATGGCGCCCCGCCGCCGGAGTGAGCAGGATGATATCTCCGGTGCAACTACCCTTGCCCGTCGCGTTGCCCGATGGGGCCAGCTTCGCCAATTTCGTCGCAGGCCGCAACCTGGAAGCCGTGCAGACCTTGCAGGGGCTGGTACACAGCAATGAGCGTTTCGTTTATCTATGGGGCGCCGACGGAACGGGGAAGACGCACCTGCTGCACGCGTCTTGTCAACACGCCCCTGAACAGCACACTACCGCAGCCTATCTGCCATTAGCAGAGGCGGACACGATGTCCCCCGCGGTGCTCGAAAGTTTGGAGCATCTCGACGTGGTATGTATAGATGATGTCCAGGCGATAGCGGGGCGGCCTGAGTGGGAGACAGGACTGCTGCATCTCTACAATCGTATCCGTGACAGCGGGGCTCATTTGCGGGTGACGGGCAACGCTGCGCCCGCGGAACTCGGACTTGCATTGCGCGACCTCGGTTCGCGCCTGAGCGGGGGTTTGATATTCCAACTTCACCCACTCGATGATGAAAACAAGTTGCGCGCCCTCCAGTTGCGCGCGCGCAGCCGCGGTATGGATTTACCCGAAGAGGTGGGCCGCTATTTACTCCACCACTGGCCGCGCGCCATGCCGAAGCTGTTTGAATTATTGCAGCACCTGGATATCGGCTCACTGGCCCAGCAGCGCAAACTGACAATACCCTTCGTGCGAGAGCTCATTAAGCAGGTAATGTCTTGATAAATATTTTTAAAAATGATCCGGCAGGGCCAGTGAAGAGTCCTTCTGAGGATACTCAGCGACTTTTTGCGGAACGAGTTCAGATCCTCTATCGGCTATCCATTCCAACTGCCCTGTTAACGATAGGTGTGGTGTTAAGTCTCTACGCGGTGTTATGGAGGTCACTTGATGCCGCCGTTTTATACTTACTGTTAGCGATCGCACTGATTACCGCGGGTAGGGTCTTACTGGCTAAAAATTATTATCGTGCCGCCCCGTCTCCCGCTCGTGCCGTTCACTGGGCCAGGCTCTTCGCGGTAGGCAGTACCTTGGCGGGTCTCGCATGGGGGCTGCTGGGGCTCGCCTTGCTCCCGGAGCATCAATCTGTGTATGAAGTGCTTGCCATCCTGGTTACGGTAGGCGTGGCCTCGGCCGCCGTAGTGCCGCTGTCCGCATTCAGAAGCATCTATCTGGGGTTTCTATTGCCCTGCCTTCTACCACTTACCATGGAGTTTTTTCTGGTGGGTGACGCGGAACATATCTCGCTCGGTATGCTAATGTTGGTGTACATGGGCGCCATTACCAGTTCCTCGTTTCTCGTGCACCGGGGCATCGTGCAGAACATCAAGATAAAATACGAAAACACCAATCTCGCGCAAGAGTTATCCTTCAAACGGCAAGTCGAAACCATTAACCACGAGCTTAAAACCGAGATCGGCGAGCGGCAGCGCGCGGAGGAACGGATCTGGCATCTGGCCTATCACGACACGCTCACCGGACTGCCCAACCGCATGCTGCTGCAGGACAGGCTCAGCCACGCGCTAACCTACGCCCAACGCAGGCAAGGAATGATCGGAGTACTGTTTATTGATCTGGACCGCTTCAAAATGGTCAACGACTCGCTGGGCCACGGCATGGGCGACCGTCTGCTGCAAGCCGTCGCAGAACGTTTGCTAACCACGGTTCGCTCGGGCGACACCGTGGCCCGGCGCGGCGGTGACGAGTTTGTGCTGGTGCTGCCTGAAATCACCGATCCCGGCGGAGCAGTTCAGGTGGCCGACCATATCCTCGAATCCTTATCCAGCCCGTTCAAGCTCGACAAGCAAGTGCTCTACGCCACGCCCAGCATAGGGATCAGCATCTATCCGGAAGATGGAGAGGACGTGGATACCCTGTTGAAGCACGCCGATATCGCCATGTATGCCGCCAAGGAGGCGGGGCGTGCGCGCTCTCAACGCTTCATGCCAGCGATGAACGAGCGCGCGCAGGAGCTGCTGTCTCTTGAGAGCAGGTTGCGCAGGGCCATAGAGCGTAGCGAGTTGTTGCTGCACTATCAGCCCGAAGTGCATTTGCTGAGCGGCAATATAGTCGCGGTAGAAGCGCTGGTGCGCTGGCAACACCCTGATCTGGGCCTGCTGATGCCGGACAGATTCATTTCCATTGCCGTGGAGTCCGGCCTGATAGTCCCGTTGGGCGAGTGGGTGCTCAAGAAAGCCTGTGCACAACTAAAGGAATGGCACAATTCGGGACAGCCGAAATTGCGCGTCGCCGTGAATGTCTCCGCGAATCAGGTCAAGCAGGGCAACTTTGTGGAGTTGGTGATACGGGTCTTGCAGGACGTTGGCTTGGAGCCTAAATACCTGGAACTGGAAATCACCGAAGGCGTGCTTATGGACGATACCTCGCATACCTTAAACACCCTGCAAGAGTTACACAATTTGGGCGTGCGTATAGCCATTGACGATTTCGGCACGGGATACTCGACCCTTGTTTACCTGAAACGCTTTCCCATTGACCGTATTAAAATTGATCGCTCCCTGGTCACCAGCATCAGCCCCGACAGACGGGATGAGTCGGCCATTGCTTCCGCAATCATCGCGATGGCGCACAGTCTCAAACTGGAGGTGATTGCGGAAGGTGTAGAGACACAGGAGGAGTTAGATTGCCTGATATCGCTGCTGTGCGATGAAGCGCAAGGGTATTATATCTGCCGCCCTCTGTCGACGGAGCGGTGCACCGAATTCTTCAAAGAACACGCCGAGCGGCAATTATATCCAGCACAAGGCTAGTCATGTTACGCGGCTTTTATGGGTTAAGTGGAAGGGGCTTTTTATCTAAGGACTTGGAGCGCGCCTTTACGGCCGCTTGCTTAGCCGCCACGGCGTCGCTGCGTGCCTGCTCATAGGCATCTTCTTCAAGCGCATTCTTGGCCTTGTTCAAAAGTTCCACCGCCTGATTGAGTTCCTCGGTGGCGTAGACTTCCGCGCCGCTGTCGCGCGCTGCCTGCACGGCCTGACGCGCATCGCTCATCTCCTGAGTAGGGATGCTCGCGCAGCCCAATACTGTGATTACTACCAGGATAACCAGCTTGAAACAATGACGGTTATTCATGATGCCATACCTTGCGGCGCGATCTGCATGGAAGAAAACGATTAGATCATGATATATTCAGCCAGAAACCTACCCCAGTCAAGACCTATGGCAGACATCTTAGTACTCTACTACAGCCGCTATGGTAGCGTGGCGCAGATGGCGCAACACATCGCCCACGGCATCGAAAAGGTGAGTGGTATGCACGCCCGGATACGCACCGTGCCGGCGGTTTCAACGGTGTGCGAGGCTGCCGAGGATGATATTCCAGCTTCCGGACCGCCCTACGCAACGCTGGATGATTTGCGAGAATGCGCAGGGCTTGTGTTGGGCAGCCCGACGCGCTTCGGCAACATGGCGGCGGCGCTCAAATATTTTTGGGACGGCACCAGTTCGCTGTGGCTGTCCGGCGCCTTGGTCGGCAAGCCCGCGGCGGTATTTACCTCTACAGCGAGCATGCACGGCGGCCAAGAAACCACCCTCATCTCAATGATGTTGCCGCTGCTGCATCATGGCATGTTGATACTCGGCACACCCTACACCGAACCCGATCTGACCACCACACGCAGCGGCGGCACACCCTACGGCCCCAGTCACTATGCAGGCCCCGACAGCAAATTGCCCATCACTGATGAAGAAAAACGCCTGTGCCTTGCCTTGGGCAAACGTCTTGCCGAAACGACGCTGAAACTACAAACTTGAATGGGTAGTAGGGGGCAGGCACGCTGTTTGTGTCCACGCGGAATCAAATGCAGTTGGCATGTGGGCACAAACAGCGTGCCTGCCCCCTACCAACTTGGCGTTGAGCCAATTATATCGGTTGATTCGCCGTCTGCGGGTGGGCCCGCTCGTTGGGCTGGATGATCTTATTCATCGCGTTGATATAAGCCTTGGCTGAGGCGATCACGATGTCGGTGTCCGAACCCTGACCGTTCACGATCCGGCCGCCCTTTTCCACGCGCACCGTCACCTCACCCTGCGCGTCCGTGCCGCTGGTGATGTTGTTCACCGAGTAGAGCTGCAGGATGCCCCCGCTGTTCACGATCTTTTCAATTGCCTTGAAGGCGGCGTCCACCGGCCCTCCCCCCGTAGCCGTGGCCTGTTGCTCTACGCCGTCTACCCACAAGGTGAGTTCAGCCTGCGGCGTTTCGCCGGTCTTCGAGCAGACGTTAAGGTACACCAGCTTGATGCGCTCATTCTCTGCCTCAAGGTTGGCGTCGGTCACTAGTGCCTGCAAATCCTCGTCGTAGATTTCATGCTTTTTGTCGGCCAGATCCTTGAAGCGTCCGAAGGCTTCATTGATATCTTCCTCCGATTCAAAGCTCACGCCCAACTCCTGCATGCGGGTGCGGAAGGCGTTGCGCCCGGAGTGCTTGCCGAGCACCATGCGATTAGTCACCCAGCCTACGTCCTCGGCACGCATGATTTCGTAAGTCGTGCGGTGCTTGAGGACTCCATCCTGATGAATACCGGATTCATGGGCGAAGGCATTCGCGCCGACGATGGCCTTGTTGGGCTGCACGGCGAAACCGGTGATGCCGGACACCAGGCGCGAGCACGGTACGATTTGAGTGGTGTCGAGACTCGTATCGCAGGTGAATAGATCACGCCGTGTGCGCACGGCCATGACGATCTCCTCCAACGCGGCATTGCCGGCACGCTCGCCGAGGCCATTGATGGTGCACTCGACCTGCCGCGCGCCGTTCAACACGGCGGAGAGCGAATTGGCCACCGCGAGTCCGAGGTCGTTGTGACAATGGACCGAGAATACCGCCTTGTCCGAGTTGGGCACGCGCTCGCG
>DATMXC010000108.1:0-5588 GCA_035561915.1 Gammaproteobacteria bacterium | reverse complement strand
ATCCACTCTTGTTCGGATTTTGGCTGCGATGGAGGCTGCGCGTCGAGCCACCAATACTGGCGTGTAGTGATGCGGCCTTGCGCGTCCACGGCCATGGTCGTGGCGGGTGCGAGCTTGCGGATGCCTTGCAATATCGTGTGCGGCGCGGGCACTACCGCATGCAGCGTGAGTTGATGGTGCAGCGCAATGGGATCAATATCCGTATCCGCGCCGCCCGCGGCGAGCAGGGCCTGAGGGGTGGAGGCGAAACGTAAATAATTTTGGTTATGCGTGTAATACAGCGGTTTGATGCCTAAGCGGTCGCGCGCTAGAAACAGTATTTGCCGGGTCTCGTCCCAGATGGCGAAGGCGAACATACCATGCAAGCGTTCCACGCAGCGTTCGCCCCACGCAGCGTAGGCCTTGAGTATCACCTCGGTGTCACCGTCGGAAAGGAATTGGAAGCCTTGGGTTTGTAATTCGGCGCGCAGCAGTTTGTAATTATAGATGGTGCCGTTGAAGACGATGCTGAGGCCCCGTTCGTTATCAACCATCGGCTGGTGCGAGCGTTGCGATAAATCAATGATCGCGAGCCTGCGATGGCCGAAGGCGAGCGGGCCGTCTTGATAATAGCCGCTGTCGTCCGGCCCGCGCCGGGCAAGCGCCGCGGTCATGCGCTCCACCGCGCGCCTATCCGGCGCCAGGCCGTCAAATTTTAGTTCGCCGCTGATCCCACACATATATTAGGTGCTTCGTCTGTTGCATTGTCGGGCGGGCTGCTTTACTCTTTAAATGCTGAACATGTCCGCTGTTCACAACCACGTGAGGATATAACCCATGAAAAATCCGCTCGATTCTATTGCAGGGACGATTATATCAGGCCTGGTGCTGACGGTTATTTTGGCGCTGATTGCCAACGCGCTTGTGTAAACTGTTAAGGGGAGAATGCTATGGAATTATTACCGCTTATTGAGCGCTGGATCCATTTTCTTGCGGGCATCACCTGGATCGGCCTGCTGTATTACTTTAACCTGGTGCAGGCCGCCGCGATGGCGGCGGCCAATGCTGACCAAGGAGGCCCCGGAGGCGCGGGCATCACCAAATATGTGTTGCCGCGTGCGCTGTGGTGGTTCCGCTGGTCGGCGCTCGTCACCTGGCTTGCGGGCGCTGCGTTATTAGGGCCGCGCTTTATGTCTGCCTTCACGCTTCAGGGTAACGATGTCATCATCGGCTTAGGCGCTTGGCTGGGCACGATTATGCTATTGAATGTATGGGGGATAATTTGGCCTAACCAGAAAAAAGTGCTGGGCCTGAAACCCGCCACGGACGCCGAGAAGGCCAAGGCGCGGCGCCTCGCCTTTGTTACTTCGCGCGTCAACACCGCGCTTTCGATCCCCATGCTGTTCTTTATGGCCGCTGCGGGCCACGGTGTGACCCTGTTTACCGGATGACGTAGCGCATACCGCTCACATTTGCCGCCAGGCGTTTTTAGGTTAAAATTGTTTTCTAAAAGTGGCGGCCCTGTCATGGGGCTGCCTTTTTGTTTTTGGGATTCTGCCGGGTAGATTTCGCTACCACGAGGTGTAAAACCCCGTGGGCGACCAAAGGGGAGAATTGCATCACTCCCCTTTGGAAACCCCATTGCTTTGTGCCCGCGGTAAGACTGCGGGGGATACTTTATGACGGATTCATTAATGTCCACGTATAACCGGCTGCCGGTCACCTTCGATCACGGTGTCGGCGCCTGGTTGTGGGACAACCACGGCCGTAAATATCTCGATGCTCTCAGCGGGGTGGCGGTATGCGGTTTAGGTCATGCCCACCCGGCGGTGACCGAGGCGATTTGTACACAGGCCGGACGCTTGGTGCACACTTCCAACCACTACGGTATTGCGAAACAAGAGGAGTTGGCAGACGAACTGATCCGCCTGTCCGGCATGGGTAAGGTTTTTTTCTGCAACTCCGGCGCGGAGGCCAACGAGGCCGCCATTAAGCTCGCACGTCTGTACGGCCATCAAAAAGACATCCAGATACCCACCATCGTGGTGGCGGAAAACAGCTTTCACGGCCGCACCCTCGCCACCCTCACCGCCACCGGCAACCGCCGCATCCAGGCCGGCTTCGAGCCGCTGGTGCAAGGCTTTGTGCGGGTCGCCTTTAACGATCTCGATGCGCTGCGCACCGTCGCCAAGAACAATCACAACATCGTCGCGGTGCTGATTGAGCCCATACAGGGCGAGGGCGGCGTCAACCTCCCCAATGAAAATTATCTCGACGGCGTGCGCGCCCTGTGCGATGAATACGGTTGGCTGATGATGCTCGACGAGGTACAGACCGGCATGGGCCGCACCGGCAAGTGGTTCGCCTTTCAGCACAGCGCGATAAAACCCGATGTCATGACGCTGGCCAAGGGGCTCGGCAACGGCGTACCGATCGGTGCCTGCCTGGCGCGCGGCGCGGCAGCGGAGGTGTTCAAACCCGGCAGTCATGCAACCACCTTCGGCGGCAACCCGCTGGCGTGTAGCGCCGCGCTCGCCGTGCTTCACACCTTGGAGCAGGAGCGTCTCGCGGAGCGTGCTGCTGTCTTGGGCGAGCGCATGCTCAATGGCTTTGCGCGCGCACTGGCCGGTCATCAGCAGGTACGGGCCATCCGCGGCAAGGGCTTGATGATCGGCATCGAACTCGACCGCCCCTGCGCCGAGCTGGTCGGCCAGGCGCTTTCACAGGGTCTGCTCATCAACGTCACCGCCGAGAGAGTGGTGCGGCTGTTGCCGCCGCTTATCCTCACTGACAGTGAGGCCGACCAGATCATCGAGGGTGTGAGCTCATTGATACACGCCTTTGCCAAAGCCGCCTAGCGTTACCTGCCCTATGGCCGTGCGACACTTTCTGACGCTGGCGGATCTCACCGCCGCCGAATTGCATACATTGATTCGGCGCGCGATAGAGCTTAAGACCATGCTGCGCGCCGGCGAGCGTTACGAACCGCTGAAAAATAAAGTGCTGGCGCTGATCTTCGAGAAGTCCTCGACGCGCACCCGGGTCTCTTTTGAAAGCGCCATGATCCAGTTCGGCGGCGGAAGCATCTTTTTATCGCCGCAGGATACTCAACTGGGTCGCGGAGAACCGGTGGAAGATACCGCGCGCGTACTGTCGCGGATGGTGGACGCCATCGTGGTGCGCACCTTCGCCCATGAAAAGCTGGAACGCTTTGCCGGACACTCGCAGGTGCCGGTCATCAATGCGCTCACCGATACCTACCATCCCTGTCAGTTGCTCGCCGATATCCAGACCTATGTAGAGCAGCGCGGCTCGATCAAAGGCAAGGCCGTGGCATGGGTGGGTGATGGCAACAACATGTGCCACTCCTACATCGAGGCCGCGCGCCTGTTCGAATTTAATCTGCGTGTCGCCTCGCCGCCAGGCTACGATCCGGCCCGTGCCCTGCTCAAGGCGGGCGCGAAAAACGCCAAACTGGTCCGCGATCCGCGTGAGGCCGTGAAAGACGCCGACCTGGTCGTCACCGATGTCTGGGCGAGCATGGGCCAGGAGCAGGAACAGGACACGCGCGCCCGCGACTTCGCGGAGTATCAGGTGAATGCCAAGCTCATGGCGCTGGCTAAACCCGACGCGCTGTTCATGCACTGCCTGCCCGCGCATCGCGGCGAAGAGGTGAGCGCCGAGGTGATAGACGGCCCGCAAAGCGTGGTGTGGGACGAAGCGGAAAATCGTTTGCACGCGCAAAAGGCTTTGCTGGAATTTTTGCTCACTTAGCCATCCAGGCAATCCGAATGAGAAATTTTTACCGAAATTTACTCAGCGGGTTAAATCTTGCGACACTAAGACAGGTTCGCCCCGCCGATTTTCATATCAGCCTGGCGCAGGCCGTCGCACTCATCATATTGGATTTGCTGCTCACTATAGGCACCGACTATTTTCGCGCCGGCGCCCCGGCGCAGTTCAACCTGTGGGGATTATCTTCCTACAGTCTGAGTCTTACCCTGCTGCTGTTCGCCTGTGTAGTCGCTGCCTGGCTATACCGCATGCCGTATCTGGTGTTGGAACTGCTGGTGGTCACCGGCAGCGCCATGCCTATTATCTATGTCGCAATCTTTTTGCTGGATGGTGCCTACCCTCAGATTCCATCGGGCCTGGCGCAGCAACTAATCAGTTACAGCTATTACGCCCTTGTTGCCTGGCAGGCGCTGATTTTTTTCCGTAGCCTGAAGCTGTTGAGCGCGCGCCGCCTGCCGCGCTTGCTGCCAGTGTTTGCGGTATTTTTGGCGATCGCCATTCTGCCGCTTTACTATCTGCCACACACCGATTTTTGGCTGGCAGATAGGGGCGAGGCAGCCACTTCAGCCCCGCGCAAGTGGGTAAACGCGGAGCAGGTGTTTTACCGTCAGCCGGAATTGATTGCCGAGGCAAAGGCCAAGCTATTGCCAGAACGGTCCGGAATCAGTGACCTGTATTTCGTCGGCATGGGCAGTTATGCCCTGCAAGACGTCTTCATGAAGGAGGTGCGTTACATCCAGCGCCAGTTCGATGAACGGTTTGACACGCGCGGCCGCTCCGTCTCGCTAATCAATAACGAAAAAACAGCGCAGGATACACCGCTGGCCTCGTCCAGCAATCTGTCGCTGGTGCTCGATCACCTGGGCCGTATCATGCGGCCCGATGAGGACATTCTGTTCCTGTTCGTGACCACCCACGGCTCCAAATCCCACGAACTGTCCACCGATTTCTGGCCGTTGATGCTCAATCCGATCACCCCGCTGGATTTATCCGAAAAGCTCGATCACGCCGGGATCAAATGGCGTGTCATCGTGATCTCCGCTTGTTACTCCGGCGGATTCATAGAGCCGCTCAAAAACGATTACAGTTTGATTATTACCGCCGCGCGCAAGGATAAAACCTCTTTCGGGTGTTCCAACGAAAATGACTTCACCTATTTCGGCGAGGCCTACTTCAAGGACCAACTCAGCAAGCAGTTTTCTTTTACCGAGGCCTTCCGGCAGGCATCCCAAGCCATCGCGGAACGTGAGAAGAAGGAGGGCATCGAGGCTTCTTATCCGCAAATCTCCGTGGGCAAGGAAATGGAAGGCAAGCTTAAAGATCTGGAGACGCGCCTTGGCGCGGAATCAATGAGCTTCCATAGCCGGCTGCGGCACTAGTTCAAAATACCTTTCTAAAATATCCGGATCATCGAAATGCCTGCGCCCGACAAAGGCGGTGGCGTGATGTCCCCATTGGCGCATCGCGCCGGGGTGAGGGATGCCCATCGGCCAGAAAAAATATCTTTCGCCGCGCTCGCTGCCCGGCACGATGCCATCGCTTAGAAACAGGCTGCGCCTTCCACCGTATAAAGTGGGCAACGAGCGCAAGTCATCATACCCGGCCCACTGATAACTGATGGTGCGCCCTGTTACTGTGGGAGACTCCAACACCCGTTGCAAATAGTGCGTAGTGTGCGCAATGCGTAGCGTCAGATGTCCCCCCGGCGGCAATTCCGGCGCACGCTGAGGAACGAAGGCGGTTTCTTGCAGGGTCTCCGGCTGGTCGCGGGGCACGGCGCGGCGAGCAGGAATAAATTGTAGTCAGCGGATACA
>DATMXC010000107.1:0-8286 GCA_035561915.1 Gammaproteobacteria bacterium | reverse complement strand
ATCATGATCGGCACCTATGTATTGTCCGCCGGATACTACGACGCTTATTATCTCAAGGCGCAACGACTGCGCCGCCTCATCAGCGACGACTTCAAAAAAGCCTTTACCGAAGTGGACGTCGTCATGGGACCGACCTCTCCCACGCCGGCCTTCAATCTCGGCGAGAAGACCGACGACCCGGTGACCATGTATCTGTCCGATATCTACACCATCGCCGCCAACCTCGCCGGGCTGCCCGCCGCTTCGATCCCTGCGGGTTTTGTGGGCGAGCGTCCGGTGGGCTTACAGATCATCGGCAATTATTTCGACGAGGCGCGGTTGTTGAATGTGGCACATCAGTATCAGCAGGTTACGGATTGGCACCAACGTATGCCTAAGGGATTTGAATAAAACAACCCAACGCCAAGACGCAAAGATAAATAATGTTAGAAATAGCTTAAATTGTGGCTGGGTTGAGCGGAGCCGAATTCCAACGAACAGGTTTGGGTTTGGATCATAATAATTCTTTGCGTCTTGGCGTCTTTGCGTTGAGTTTTAGACTGTGGTGTTGAGGATGTAAATATGGAATGGGAAACCGTCATTGGGCTTGAAATACACGCCCAGCTCGCCACGAAAAGCAAAATCTTTTCCGGCGCGCCGATCGCCTATGGAGCGCCGCCCAACACGCAGGCCTGCGCAGTGGATCTCGGTCTGCCGGGCGTGCTGCCGGTGTTGAACGCAGAAGCCGTGCGCATGGCGGTGAAGTTTGGTCTCGCCGTCGGCGCCGGGATTGCGCCGCGCTCGATCTTTGCGCGTAAAAATTATTTCTACCCGGATCTCCCCAAAGGCTACCAGATCAGCCAATACGAACTGCCCGTCGTTGCGGGCGGTCATGTCGAAATAGAGCTCGAAGACGGCGCTGCGAAGACCATCGGCATTACCCGCGCGCATCTCGAAGAAGACGCCGGCAAATCGCTGCACGAAGACTTCCACGGCATGACGGGGATAGATCTCAATCGCGCCGGCACACCGCTCCTGGAGATCGTCTCCGAACCCGATATGCGCTCCGCCAAAGAGGCGGTCGCCTACATGAAAAAGATCCATTCGCTGGTGCGTTATCTGGAGATCTGCGACGGCAACATGCAGGAAGGTTCGTTCCGTTGCGACGCCAATGTCTCGGTGCGGCCCAAGGGCCGCGAAAAATTGGGCACGCGCGCGGAGTTGAAAAACATCAATTCCTTCCGCTTTGTCGAGAAGGCGATCAACTACGAAGTGCAGCGCCAGATCGAATTGTTGGAGAGCGGCGGCACGGTCGTGCAGGAGACCCGCCTCTACGACGCGGACCAGGACGAAACGCGCCCGATGCGTTCCAAGGAGGAGGCGAACGACTACCGCTATTTCCCCGATCCCGATTTGCTGCCGCTGGAAATCGAGAGCGCCTTTATCGAACAGGTCAGAAAATCTTTACCCGAACTGCCGGACGAGAAGAAGCGGCGCTTTATCAACGAGCATGGCTTGTCGGCCTACGAGGCGGGCGTGCTCACCGCCAGCCGCGAGGTGGCCGATTATTACGAGGCCGTCGTGCGCGCCGGCGGTGGGGAAGCGAAACTTTGCGCCAACTGGGTGATGGGCGAGTTTCTGGGCGCGTTGAACAAGGACAATCTCGACATCACGGCCAGCCCGATCAGCCCGGAACAGCTCGGCGGCATGCTGCGGCGCATCACCGACAACACGATCTCGGGTAAAATCGCCAAGCAGGTCTTCGAGGCTATGTGGAACAAAGAGGGCGACGCCGATGCCATCATCGAAAAGAAAGGGCTCAGACAGGTCACCGACACGGGCGCGATTGAAAAGGTGATCGAAGTGGTGATGGCGCAGTTTCCAGAGCAGCTCGCCCAGTATCGCAGCGGCCAGGAAAAACTGTTTGCATTTTTCATCGGCCAGGTAATGAAGGCGACACAAGGCAAGGCCAATCCGGCGCAGGTCAACGATTTACTCAAAGAGAAACTCAATCCGTACTCAGGAGTCACAAAGTAAGGCCACTATGCTTATGATGTGACTCCTGAGAAATACACTGTTTTATCTACCCCCACCCTGTCCCGCCCCCTAAACAGGGGGCGGGGACGTAGCGGCAAGTGTAGACTTACTGACTGACTTATGAGTAGCAACACCAATGGTTGTTCACCCATGAAAGACCTTATCAAGGACTACGCCCCTCCCGGCACCGCGCCGGGTGCGCTGATGGCTCCCAAGGGTGAAGCAGGACAAGCCAAAATTCATCTGCTTGAATACCGCGGTGAGCAGGTCAATACCGTGGAGATAGTCGATCTTACCCACCTGCAGCAGCAGCTTGCCGATAGATACCCGTCCAGCGCCGTCACTTGGGTGCACGTGGTGGGTTTGGGAGATCTCAAGATACTGCAAGGCTTGCAGGATTTATTCAAATTACATTCCCTGGCTATGGAGGATGTGACGCACCTGGGTCAGCGTCCCAAGGCGGAGAATTACGATGCGATGATGTTTGTCGTTCTGCAGCACCTGGCCTTTCTAAAAAATGAAATACAGACGACGCAGGTAGCGCTGTTTGTCGGCAAGGATTTCGTACTCAGCCTCCAGCCCCTCGGCCCCGATCTGCTGGAGCCGTTGCGCGCACGTATCCTCAGCTCGCGCGGACGGCTGCGTGAGCGCGATGCCGATTATCTGGCGTACGCCATCATTGACATCATTGTGGATGCCGCCTTCCCGGTGCTGGAGGATTTTGGCGAACGGCTCGACGCTCTGGAACAGGATATCGTCGGGCGTCCGTCGCCGCGCATCATGAACACCCTTTACCGCTTGCGGCGCCAGTTATTACGGCTGCGCCGTGTGTTGTGGCCGCAGCGCGAGGCGCTCAGCCGTCTTATCCATGAGGAAGAGGGACTGGTGAGTGACGAGGTGAAGGTCTACCTGCGCGACTCATCGGATCACGCGGTGCAGGCCATGGATGTAGTGGAAAACTACAGGGAAATGGCCGCCAGCCTGCTCGACGTGCATATCTCCAATACTACCAACCGCCTCACTGAGGTGATGCGCGTGTTGACTGTAATAACGACAGTGTTCATGCCGCTCACCTTTGTGGTCGGACTGTACGGCATGAACTTCGATCGCAGCAGTCCCTGGAACATGCCGGAACTGGGCTGGCGCTTCGGCTATGTGATGGTCTGGGGTGTGCTGCTGGCGATTGCGGTCGGGATGCTGGTCTATTTCCGCCGTAAGCGCTGGATCTGAGGCAGGCCTGTCAGTCCAGCACCAAGCCTTCCGGCATGATGGTCAGGTGACCGTGCCGTGAGCGGCGCGCTACCGAGATGCCGAGATGCTCGGCGGTGCGTACATTGATGAGCAGAGAGACATCACTTAACGGGACAACGGCCGGTCTTTTGTCAGGTTGTTGCAGGCGCTCCAGCGCCATGTCGGCGAGACGCTCGCCCAGGCGCACATAGTCGGGAAGAAATGCAAACAGGACACCTCTTTTGGGGTGCGCTGGATTTTCGGAAAACAACACTATCTTATTTTTCCAGGCAAACTCCAGCAAGAAGTCAAGAATCACCTCCCCCTGCGCATCGAACACGTCATCGCACAGCCAAATTGCATCATACTGATCAAGCTTTTTCGCCAGCAACTCCCGATAGGCTTGCATGCGGGCGCTCATGACAGGTACGGCCACCGGGTAATCGAACAGTTCCAACCCTAACAGCCCGGCAGCCTCGCGGGCCTTCTCCGGGAGGCAGGAATAACTCCCCTTGGAAAATACCCTATGCACGCGCCGGATCTCCGGCACAAACGCCTCCAGCCGCGACAAGGCCACATCAGGATCGGTGCGCAGGGTGATGCCGGAAACGCCGGGATGGAGCGTGGCAGGATTCAATATCGACGCCCCGGCGATGACCGGCAAAACGCCATCCAATTTTTCCGCCGCCTCCACACCGCGCCAGCCCAGCGCGATGACGGCGTCAACATGCTGTTCCTGCAACCGCTTCTTTAAGGCGTATAATTCAATGTTATGTTCGAGAGTAACACGTGTCAGGCGGCCACCCGCTCGTCTTTCGATCCCTTTCACGATTTCTGAAAATACCTCGCCGTAAGGCGCAGATGTCCCGGGAATGAGGACCGCGAGAGACACCGGTTCTGCGCTGGCAGGGCCCATCACTAGCAGTAACACGCCCAAAGCTGGAAGCACATATTTTTTATAAGTCCCCACCGCCGCACGGCCTGTTGAAGCGCGGCTACTCAGCGTGACCTTGATGCAGCATCCTCATAATGGGCCATTATTGCGCTATACACAATTATTATCAACATCTAGTTGCGTGTAGCGCTTTGCATGGACCGCGCATTATTGGCACATTTCAATTATGAATATTACACGCACCGAGCTGGGCTCCACCCTACGGCGGCTGAGACTGGCCCGTGGATTGACGTTAGCCGATATAGCCTATGCCGCAGGCACTGACCCGGCCAACATATCGAGACTGGAGCGCGGCATGCAGGGCTACAGCGACCAATTGTTGACGGCCATCGCGGACACCTTCGGCATGCGCATGTGGGAATTATTCAAGGAGGCGGAAGGTCGGCACGCGCACCAGGTTCGGGAAGATCATGGCACTTACGGCGCCGTACCAGCGAAGCAGTTACAACTACTGGATCAACGCTATGCCCATGCCTCGCCCGCTGCACGCAGGCTGATTGATAGGCTGGTCAAGATAGCGGCCTCCGGCAAGCTATCTGACCAGGCCGCGGCCAGCCTGCTAACGCTGCTGCACGGCCTCTCGAAAACCGCTGAAAAAAAGTCAAAATCGAAAAGGGTCAAGCGGAAACCCCGTTGAGAAAGGCAATTAACCTAAAAACGGCGTTTCACCGCTGAGGGCGCAGAGAACGCACGGGGATTCAAGTGGTTAGCTTCACAAGCCCGCCCACTCCGCGGGTGACGCGGCGCAACGAGCCAAGAACTTGTTTCTCCTCCGTATTCTCTGCGTCCTCTGCGGTTAAAGGGCTTTTTTTGGATTAATCCAGACCTAACTTCTTCAAGCGATAGCGCAAGGCCCGAAAGGTGATGCCGAGCAGTTTGGCAGCGGCGGTTTTGTTGTAGCGGGTCTGCTCCAGGGCCTTCATGATGGTTTCTTTTTCGATGGTGTCGAGGTAGGGTTCCAGGGGCAGTTTTTCTTTGTCGGGTGGCAGAGTGTAATCCGGCAAGCGCAGGTCATCTACATCTATGGTGTTACCCTCGCACAGGGTCATGGCGCGCTCCAGAATATTTTCCAGCTCACGCACGTTGCCCGGGAATGAATACTCGAGCAGAGCGTCCAGCGCATCCTTGGTGAGTGTGGGTTTGGACATGCCCGAGCTGCGCGCCAGACGGTCAAGATTATAGTCGACAAGCAGCGGAATATCTTGCGGACGCTCGCGCAGACTGGGTACGCGCAATTCGATCACATTGATGCGGTAGTACAGGTCTTGGCGGAACTCGCCCTTTTTCACCAGACCGGCGAGATCTTTGTGGGTGGCGCTGAGGATGCGCACATCCACCGGGGTTTCCTTTTCCACGCCGACTGGCCGCACGGCCTTTTCCTGGATGGCGCGCAGCAATTTGACCTGCATGTGCAAGGGCAGTTCGGCCACCTCGTCGAGGAACAACGTGCCGCCGCCGGCGGCCTGAAACAGCCCGATCTTGTCCGCGCTCGCACCGGTGAAGCTGCCCTTTTTATGACCGAAGAATTCACTCTCCATAAGCTCGGTAGGGATGGCGCCGCAATTGACCGGCACGAAGAGCCGATCGGCACGCGGCCCCTGCTCATGAATGAGACGGGCCACCAATTCTTTGCCGCTGCCGGATTCGCCGCTGATGTATATCGGCGCCTGGCTACGCGCCAGTTTGACAATGGAGGCGCGGATCAATTGCATGGGTGGAGACTCGCCCAATAATTGAATGGCCGAACGTGCGCCCATTGCCGGCCGTTTCTCCGACAATTTCATCGCACTGCCTACCAGGTTGCGCAACACAGGCAGGTCCACCGGCTTGGAGACGAAATCAAACGCCCCAGCCTTGAGGGCCTGGACCGCCGATTCCATATTACCGTGCGCGGTAATCATCGCCACCGGCGTCTCCGGGGCGTTTTTCTGTATGTACTCAACCAGCTCAATGCCGTTGCCGTCCGGCAGCCGCATGTCGGTGAGGCACAAATCAAAACGCTGTTTGGACAGTAGACTGCGTGCCTGGGCGAGATTCTCGGCGCTCTGGGTGGCGATGTTCATGCGTTGCAGGGTAAGCTCCAGCAACTCGCGGATATCGGGCTCGTCGTCCACCACCAAGACCAAGTGTTGCACCATGTTACGCGACCTGCCTGCGCCGCGGATCGGCGAAAGTGATGCGGAAACAACTGCCGCCGCCGGGTTGTGCAAAGTAATTTAGGTGCGCCTGGTTGCTCTCGCACAGTTCTCGTGAGAGGTACAGGCCCAGCCCAGTGCCTTCCTGCTGGGTGGTAAAGAACGGCTCGAAGATGTGATCCACCACGTGCGGGTCCACACCTGGCCCGGAATCAATTACATCGAGATAGGGCGTTTGCGTGCCGAGGAAAACGCTCGGCTGGAGTTTCAGTTTGGGGTGCGCCTGGGGCGGCGAATAACGCAAACCGTTTTGACACAAATTCCACATCACTTGATGAAGCTGACCGGGGTCCATGCGCACGGTGATCTCCTGCACATAAGCCACGTGTACGATCTCGCCGGTTTCAATATTGTAACTGCGGCTGAATTCCGCGATGAATTCATCGAGCCAGGGGCCTAACGGGAAATTGCTAAGCTGGGAGCGGTCGCGGCGGCTCAACGAGAGGATATTTTCAACGATGTTATTCATGCGTTGTGACTGTTCGCGGATGATCTCGATGAACCGCTGATCCTCCCTGTCCAGATGAGGCGACTCCGCCAGCAACTGGTTGGCGTGGCTGATCGCCCCTAATGGATTGCGGATCTCATGGGCGATGCTCGCGGTGAGTCTGCCCAGAGAGGCGAGCTTCAGGTGTTGCGCCTGCTGGTTGATGTTCGATGTATCCTCAAGAAAGACCAAGGTGCCGCCGCTCTTTTCGCCGCCCAAGCGGGCGAAACGCGGCACTACCTCCGGAGCGTCTTTACTGGGCTGAAAGGCGGCAGGTTCCTCCTCCGGCGTGCGGCGCCAGCCGCGCAAGAGGCGGGCAAGCTTAGAGTTGAGATCATCAATCGTGGACGTGGCCTCGCCGGGCGCCAACCCCAACAGCCCCCTGGCCGACTCATTGATAAGCTGCACCCGGTCCGCCGCATCCAGCACCAGGATGCCGGTCTGCATGCGCTGGATCACGTAGTCGGAGAGTTGCGCCATGGTGGCGAGGTCGGCGCCGCGTTGTGTCGCCAGCGCTTCGCTTTCACGGCTGCGCTTGGCGAGAACCCGGCCCAGCACTGCGGTAGCGAAATAGGCGAGACCGAGCAGGCCGGCCTGTGTGTAACTGCCCTGACTGGGAGAACCCTGCAACTGCGCGGCGCCCTGCTCGATGAGTGTGGCGAGGCTGGCGACGGCGGCAAATACGATGGCGGTGCGCCCGCCGCTGAGAATACTGCCGCCGGCGACGGCGACCACCAGCAGCACGCCAAGCCCACTATTGACGCCGCCGCTCACGTGCATCATCCATGTAATCAGGGCGATGTCTATCAGCACCTGCCCATAAAGCTGAATGCGAAACGGCGGCCAGCGCAGAGCCCACACCAGTACCATGACAATGCTGAACAGCAGATAACTTACACTCAACCAAAAAAAGGCCTGCGGATCCGTTTCACCCAGCGGCGTGGGCGTATGCTCAATCCACAACAGAATCAAAATCAGGCAGGAGAGGGTCAGACGATACAGGACAAACAGCGCCAGCGGTTTCCAGGTCAGCGCCGGCTTATTGGATACGGCGCTATCGAGATCTTTGTCGAGAAAATACAGCATAGTCCCGGAAAACCTCAGTGACTCGACAATTTGTCACGGTGTTCGACAGAACAATAATAGACGTCGCCCTGCCTGACTGCCTCACCCTCCAGCACATGCAGGCCGCACTGCGCGCAGCGCACCATGTTACCGATGCGCGGAGGGCGCTTGACCCGCGGCGCGTTCCAGGCGCGCAAGTAATTGCGCAGCAGCACAAAGGCTATCCAGATCAGCAGCCCCAGCGCAATCAAACGTAGCAGGTTGCTCATACGGCACTAGCATAGCCATTTTTGCGTAAATCCGCCATTTACTCCACAATAACGGTTTTCCCCTCTCTA